>NZ_JAFWFM010000115.1:0-6420 GCF_017515625.1 Geobacillus sp. | reverse complement strand
TGGATACCGCGTTCGCCACATTCGGGCGGTGAAACGGTATTGGGCGGTGGTGCTGCTCTCCTGCGTGTACAGCATCGCCGAATCCCGACAAAACCTCTCCACCGGGCTGGAGCTTCTTCGGTCGCGGAAAGGCCACAGCGTCGTCGAGTTCATTTATGACGCTGCGAAGCAAGATATTCTCATTGATGTGATCAAAAAACCGCTCCGTATCGCGTAAGGGGTACCCTGTTTGTCTCTCTAACCATGGAAATTATTGTAATGAAAAATGCTCATCTACAGTTATCATTAGATTTTTTCCGCTATCATGATTATAATAAAAAATAGGGAAAGGAGTCGATGAAAATGACGGATCAAGAAATCAAAGAACAAGTACAAGAAGTTTTAGATAAACTCCGTCCGTTCCTGCTTCGCGACGGCGGCGACTGCGAACTTGTCGATGTCGAAGACGGCGTTGTCAAACTCCGTCTCCTTGGCGCATGCGGCAGCTGCCCGAGCTCGACGATCACGCTGAAAGCGGGGATCGAACGCGCCTTGTTTGAAGAAGTGCCGGGCGTCGTTGAAGTGGAACAAGTGTTTTAATGAAAAATCCGAACAGCGACCGCTGTTCGGATTTTTTTTGTCGCCGGCGGGCGGACACCGTCCGCTTCCGGACGACCCCGAAAACCGGACTGCCGCTGGCGGTCAAGCTTCAAGCGCCAGCTTGTAGACGCGGCTGCCGCGCGGCTCGACGGAAAGACGCGCGATGTCGCACGTCGGAAAATGCGGGCGCAGCTGGTGCGCCAGCCGCTCTCCTTGACCCGGTTCGGCAAAGACGAGCACTGTCGGCCCCGCCCCGCTCAGCGCCGCGCCGATCGCTCCGTATTCCTCGGCAAGCGTCTCGGCCCGCGCCAGCTCCGGAACGAGCGGTTTCCGGTACGGCTGGTGGAACAAATCGGCCGCCATCATCCGGCCGGCGAGCTTCCAGTTTTTCGTGAGCAAGGCGGCGACAAGGACGTTGCTGACGGCGCTTGCCTCGACGGCGCGCGCCCGCGGCCATTGGGCCGGCAGCTGTCCGCGCGCTTTTTTCGTTTCCAGTTCATAACCGGGGATAATGGCGACGATCTCCACATCAAATTCCGGCACACGGACGACATCCACCCCCGCTTCGCGGCAGCAGCCGATGACCAGCCCCCCGTACAGCGAGGCGCCGACATTGTCGGGATGCCCTTCATAGCGGGCCGCCCATTCCATCTTTTGTTCGCGCGACAGGCCTAGCTCGAGCAGCGCATCGGCGAGCTCCACGCCGGCGACGACCGCCGCTGCGCTGCTACCTAGCCCGCGCGTAAACGGAATGTCGCTGTACACATCGACCGCGCAGCTCGGCAGCCGCCGGCCGTGCGCGTCCGCCACCTTGTCCGCCACCTCGTACACCAAATTGTCCGTCCCGCGCGGAATGCCGCTGACTTCCGGTGTTTTGGGCGCAAACGACCACGCTTCCGCCAAGCGAACATCAAGCGTCAAGTAACGGTTGACGGCGAGCCCGATCGAGTCAAAGCCGGGCCCTAAGTTCGCCGTGCTGCCCGGCACGATGATTTTCAACATCTCGTCTTCTTTCATGTGCGGACAACCCCTTGCAAACGCTCCAAGACAGCTCGTTCATCATTCGGCAGCACGACCGGCTCAATCGCCGCCGTCTCCAAGGCGATGGCCGGGTCTTTCAAGCCGTTGCCGGTCAAAACCGCTACGACGAGGCTGCCGCGTTCGATTTCGTTCCGTTCGCGCTGTTTGATGACCCCGGCGATGGCCGCGCATGATGCCGGCTCGGCAAAAATGCCTTCCGTCCGGGCGAGCCGCTTGTAGGCGGCCAAAATTTCGGCATCGCTCACCTCATCGATTTTTCCGCGCGATTCGTTGGCGGCCTCGACCGCTTTTTCCCAGCTCGCCGGATTGCCGATGCGGATCGCCGTCGCCACCGTTTCCGGCTGTTCAATCACCCGGTTGCGGACGATCGCTGCCGCTCCTTCCGCTTCAAAGCCGCGCATTTGCGGCAACCCGGTCCCTTTGGCCGCATGGTACTCCTTAAACCCTTTCCAATAGGCGGTGATGTTGCCGGCGTTGCCGACCGGAATGGCGAGCACGTCCGGGGCGCGGCCAAGCTGGTCGCACACTTCGAACGCCGCCGTTTTCTGTCCTTCGATCCGGTGCGGATTGACCGAGTTGACAAGCGTAATCGGCGCCGTTTCGCTCAGGCGGCGCACCATTTTCAGCGCCTCGTCAAAGTTGCCGTCAATCGCGAAAATCTCCGCGCCGTACATCGCCGCTTGCGCCAGTTTGCCAAGCGCGATTTTCCCGTTCGGCACAACGACGAGGCAACGCATGCCGGCGCGCGCCGCATAGGCGGCCGCCGACGCCGACGTGTTGCCAGTTGACGCGCAAATGATCGTATGGCTTCCTTCCTCTTTCGCTTTCGCCACCGCCATCACCATGCCGCGGTCTTTAAACGAACCGGTTGGGTTCGCCCCTTCAACCTTGACATACAAGGTGATCCCAAGCTCTTCCGACAGACGCGGCAGCGGAATGAGCGGCGTGTTCCCTTCGCAAAGTGACAGCCTCGGCGTCGCCGCCGTAAGCGGCAAAAACTCGCCATAGGCGTCAAGCAGGCCGTTCCATGCCATTACCGTTTCTCCCCTTCCACCCGATACGAACTTTGGACGCGCTCGACGATTTCCAAATCGCCCAGCTGCTGCAAAATGTCTTCGTAGTCTTGCTGCGAGGCGTCATGCGTCACGATCACGATTTCCGCCAGACCGTTTTCTTTCAGCGGCAGCTGCAAAATTTTCTCAAAGCTCACCCCGCGCTGCGAAAACAGCGTCGTAATTTTCGTAAATGCACCGACTTGGTCTTTCACATGAATGCGCAAAAAGTATTTTGAGAAAATTTCCGCTGGCGCTTTCAATTGCTTTTCATATTGCGGGGCGACCGCGGAATGGCCGTTGACGCCAAGGCGCATGTTTTTCATCACCGCGACCAGATCGGAGACAACGGCTGTCGCCGTCGGCAGGCTGCCCGCCCCCGGCCCGTAAAACATCGTCTCCCCGACCGCTTCGCCATACACATAGACGGCGTTGTATTCGTTATGCACCGACGCAAGCGGGTGCGAATCCGGCAAAAACGTCGGCTGGACGCTCACTTCGACCTTCTGCCCGTCGCGCTGGGCGATGCCGATCAATTTCATCGTGTAGCCAAGCCGCTTCCCGTAGTTCAAGTCTTCCTCGGTCACTTCGGTGATTCCCTTCACTTGCACATCGTCCAAGTCGATGTCCATCGAAAAGCCGAGGCGGGCCAAAATCGCCATTTTTCGCGCCGCATCGAGCCCTTCCACGTCTGACGTCGGATCGGCCTCGGCGAACCCGAGCGCCTGCGCTTCCGCCAGCACGGCTTCATACGAAGCGCCGTTTTGCGACATTTTCGTCAAAATGTAGTTCGTCGTTCCGTTCACGATGCCCATGAGCTTGGTGATCCGGTCGGACGCCAAGCCGTCGACCAGGCTGCGCAAAATCGGAATGCCGCCGGCGACGCTCGCTTCATAAAACAAATCGCAACGGTGCTCCGCCGCCACCCGAAGCAGCTCTGAACCGTAGACAGCCATTAAATCTTTGTTCGCGGTCACCACGTGCTTCCCTTGGCGGAGCGCCCGCAACAGCCACTCTTTCGTCTCCTCGACGCCGCCCATCACCTCGATGATGACATTGATGTCCGGATCGTCGATCACGTCGGCGGCGCTTGTCGTCAACAATGCGGGGTCGACGGCGACATCGCGCGGCTTATGTACGTCCCGGACGAGGATTTTTTTCACCTTCACCGGACAGCCGACTTGGTGCATCAATTTTTCCTGGTGGTTTTCGATAATTTTCACCACGCCGCTCCCGACCGTTCCTAGTCCTAACAATCCGACCAAAATTGGTTTTTCCATGATTCCCGCTCCTTCTGTTTACGTACAGTAGACATTTGTATTTTTATAGTAGACATTATAAAAGACGATCAGCCATTTGGCAATGAAAAGTTTTACGACAGCTCGTTCACCGGGGTCAACGGCGACCGGCCTTCCAAGACAGCGATGATGTTGTCGCGCGCCAACGTCATCATCGCTCGCCGCGTTTCGTATGTGGCGCTGCCGATATGCGGCAACGCCACAACGTTCGGAAGCGACAGAAGCGGATGATCGGCGGCGACCGGCTCTTTCTCAAACACATCGAGCCCGGCAGCGGCGATCTCCCCTGCGACAAGCGCCTCATAAAGCGCCTGTTCATCAACGACCGCGCCGCGCGCCGCATTAATGAAAATCGCCGATGTTTTCATTTGCCGAAACGCCTCGCGGTTGAACAAATGGCGCGTCTCGCGGGTCAGCGGCGTCAAGCAGACGACAAAATCGCTCTCGGCAAGCAAATCGGCGAACGGGCGGTAGACGGCGCCCAGCTTCTCTTCCGCCTCCGGACGGCGCGAGCGGTTGTAATACAACACATCCATGTCAAACCCTTTCGCCCGCTTCGCCACCGCCTGCCCGATGTTGCCCATGCCGACGATGCCGATCGTTTTATGATGGACATCGGCGCC
Organism: Geobacillus sp.; assembly: GCF_017515625.1. Lineage (NCBI taxonomy): Bacteria > Bacillati > Bacillota > Bacilli > Caryophanales > Anoxybacillaceae > Geobacillus > Geobacillus sp. Next base: position 1,827 of record NZ_JAFWFM010000115.1, on the reverse strand, counting down.
CGCCAGCAAAAACGGGCTCCAGCTTTTCCATTTTCCTTCTTTCAAAAATTCGGCTGCTTCGACAAGGCGGCGGGCAGTGGCGAGCAGCAAAGCAAACGTCAAATCAGCCGTCGTATCGGTCAGCACATCCGGCGTGTTGCACACAAGAACGCCGCGCTTCGTTGCCGCCGGCACGTCAATGTTGTCATAGCCGACGCCCATGTTGGCGACGACTTTAAGCCCTGAACCGGCCGCCAGCACGTCCTCGTCGATCGGGTCGGACACCATCGGCAAAAGGGCCGCCGCCTTTTTCGCCTCTTCCACCAACACCTCGTGCGGTACAGCCACGTCCTCATGCGGCCACATGCCGACCTCGGCGACGGCGGCGAGCGGGGCGATCACCTCCTCCGGCAGCTTTCGCGTCACAAAGACGTACGGTTTCGTCATGAAACAGCCCTCCATCTCATTTTTTCTAAATCTTATCACAACTCCAGCTAAAAAAAACGGGAAGTTGTCCGTTCCGGTGGTTCGGAAAAGTCGGCACTCGTTCGTTGCGGACAAAAACGAAGACCCCCTGTCACGGAAAGAAAACAGGCCCCCATTCGCTTCGGCTGAAAAAAACAGGGTGTTTCCTTTCTATAAAAAGGAAAATCACCCAGACCTGCTTCAGCTGAAAAAACGGGAAGTTTCTTCCCCCTCATGGCGCCGGCGGCAGCCATTCAACGGCCGGCAGCCGGATATGGTTGGCGATGCCGGCGATCTCAGCAAATGACGCCAAAAACTGCTCATACTCGCGCGATGCGTCAAGCAACTGCCGCAGCGCCCGTTCCTGCCTCGCCTGCTCTTCGCGGTCCGCCGTCGTATAATACGCCTCGATGCATTCAAAATACGGAAGCGGAAACAGCAGGCGCGCATAAACCAGCCGCCAGGCAAACGACGACAGCGGCGCCAAATGACCGTAATCTTGGAAGAACTGCCGCACTGCCCGTTGACAGCCTAGCCCACGCTTGTTGTACAAATGGCGCACCCATTCCGCCAAATCGCGGGCGCAATGGTCGTACACCCAATCGAGCGGCAGCTTCGCCTCCGTTCCTTCGACCCAGCCGGCTTGCGGCAGGCGCTCATGACAAAACGCCGCATAATCGACGCGCAGCGGTTCGTCGTCGAGCTCTGTGTCAGCCACATATTGCACGGCGTTTTCCGCCAATCCTAAATAGTACGGGAACGATTCAAGAAACAGGCGGTCAAACGGCGATGCCGGCCCCGCTGCCATCATGTTCGCCCAAAACGCCTCCATTTGGTCGATTCGCTTCGCCCACAGTTCGCGCCATTGGCCGATGCGCCGGCAGGATGTGATCGGCAGCGGGCAAGAGCGCCCGTATTCATGCATGAGCGCCAGTTCGCGGCCGAGCGAACGAAGGCGGGCGGCCGGAAGCGGCGCGCGGAGGAGGACGAACGGCTGGCCTTGGCAGGGGGCAATATACGTCCCATGTTTCGTTTTGACCAGCTCCCCGACGGCGTCCACCCCTTTCGCCCGCAAATAGCGGCTCATTTGCTGACGCTCTTCCAGCTCCTCCTCGCTCCGCCCATCCGCCGGCACGATGAGAAACCGCTCTTGTTTATGCCAAACGACCGTAGACGCTCCCCGCTGTTCCATCCGTCCGACGCGCATGTCATATTGCTCATATACCCATGTTTCCATGGCCGCTCCTCCCTCTAGAAATGTTGATGTATCAAGGCTTTTCGGCCCCTCAGGGGTGTCCAAAAAATATTTTTCGACAAAATCCCTTACATCCTTTTTCAGTTTTGTGGATATCTTACAGACCTAGGGTGCGCTTCGCGGCCACG
>NZ_JAFWFM010000114.1:0-6682 GCF_017515625.1 Geobacillus sp. | reverse complement strand
TGCCCTCATTGCCCCGTCCGTCAACGTGGCATACGGCGCATTTTTCAGCGCCTTGGCGATCGGGGCGGTTGAAGCGTTTTTCCACTGGTATATGGAAAGCCATGTTCTCGAAGAGGCAAGGAGGGAAGAAGAGCACCGCTGGTATGATGAAGGAAGATGGGCAACGGAATTTGCCGAGGAAGAAGAGTTTAAAAAAGAGGACGACCGGACATAGCGCCGGTCGTTTTTTCGGTCCGCTTGCGCATGAACGAGCCGTTCGCTATGCCTGTATTGGCCGAGTGGAAGAGGTTTCTAGAAGCTCATCCGATGACGTCAAGCTAGGACCTCGGAAGCGTCCGGTAAAGCGGGATTATCGCGATGATCGTGAGCCAGCCCCTCTTCACTCAAAAACTTTTCGAAAATTCCCTTTTCTTTTTACGAATTTGTGATATAATCTACAAATCAAAGACAACTTAGAAAAGAAAGGGAACGAGAACATGGAACAACAGCTGAAACGAAAGCAAGGGGCAGTATACGTCGAGGACATTTTGATCGCGTATCATACGTTGAAGGATGTTGTGTTCCATACGCCGCTGCAAAAAAATCCGCTGTTATCCGAGCGCTACGAATGCAATGTCTACTTAAAGCGCGAGGATTTGCAAGTCGTGCGTTCGTTTAAGCTGCGCGGGGCGTACAACAGGATGAAGCATTTAACGGATGAGGAGCGGAGAAACGGGGTGGTATGCGCCAGTGCCGGCAACCATGCCCAAGGGGTGGCCTATTCATGCCGAGCGCTTGGCGTGCATGGGAAAATTTATATGCCGGCGACGACGCCGCGGCAAAAAGTGTCGCAAGTGCAGCTGTTTGGCAAAGACATGGTTGAGATCGTGCTTGTCGGCGACACGTTTGACGATTCCTACAACGAAGCGGTGAAGTGCGCCGAGGCGGAAGGGCGGACGTTCATCCATCCGTTTGATGACGAATACGTCATCGCCGGACAGGGGACGATTGGCGTCGAGGTGCTCAACGACTGCGATGAGCCGATTGACTTTTTGTTTGCCAGCATCGGGGGCGGCGGATTGATGGCTGGGCTGGGGACGTATGTGAAAAGCATTTCCCCGTTCACTAAAGTGATTGGCGTCGAACCGGCCGGCGCCCCATCGATGAAAACGGCGCTCGAGCATGGACGTGTCGTCACGCTTGAGGAGATTGACAAGTTCGTGGACGGCGCCGCCGTCAAAACGGTCGGGGAAAAAACGTTCGCCTTATGCCGCGGAGTGCTTGATGACATTGTCGTCGTTCCAGAAGGGAAAGTGTGCACGACGATTTTGGAGCTGTACAACGAAAACGCCATCGTCGCCGAGCCGGCTGGGGCGCTGCCGATCGCCGCGCTCGAGTTTTACAAGGAACAAATCCGAGGCAAGACGGTCGTTTGCGTGGTGAGCGGCGGCAACAACGACATCGACCGGATGCAGGAAATCAAAGAGCGCTCGATGATTTACGAAGGGCTGCAGCACTATTTCATCGTCAACTTCCCGCAGCGGGCCGGGGCGCTGCGCGAGTTTTTGGATGAAGTGCTTGGGCCGACGGATGACATCACCCGGTTTGAATACACGAAGAAAAACAACAAAGAAAGCGGACCGGCGCTTGTGGGCATCGAGCTGAAACGGCGCGAAGACTACGCGCCGCTCATCGAGCGGATGAAGAAAAAAGGTTTCCCGTTCCAAGAGGTCAACAAAGACCCGAACTTGTTCCATCTATTGATTTGACGAAAAAAGTCGGAACAAATTCGCCGCATTCCGACATACTTTTTCACCGGATTGGTGTATAATAAAAGTAAATCGGTGAAAAAGAGGATTGATATTTTGCTATTCAAAAGCCTCGAGTTTCAAAACGCGTATGGGCAGAAGGTCAAGATTATCGAAATCCCAGTATTGGAGGAAGAGAACACATACCGATTCATGATCCAACTGCGCTTGGAGGCGTTTATTGCAAAGGTGTACCGATCGAGAACGAGCCGTTCTGTGTATTCGTTCCGCGAACATTTGAAGAAAGTGCTGAAATGGCCTGTATATGAACAGATCTTTAAAGAAACGGCGTTAAAGCATAATGCATGACTGTTGTTGTTTTGCCCTTGGCGGCAAAACAACTTTTTTTCTGCCGGTATCGTTCATAATGGGCGATGTTCCTACTTGGGGATGAGCCGAGCTTGCTCATGGACGTTTTTAGGTAGGATTTTTGCCGGTTTCATTATATAATGGAAACGAGATCATCAGTATTAGGAGTGAGCGAATGAAACCAATCAAAATTGTAACCGACTCAACGGTTGATGTGCCGGCGGCGGTGCTTGCCGAGCACGGCGTTGAAGTCGTTCCGCTTCATTTGACAGTGGATGGGGAGGCGTTTATCGACCGGGTGACGATCACACCAGGGCAGTTTATGGCGAAGATGAAGGCAGCGCGTGAACTGCCGAAAAGCTCGCAACCGTCGATCGGTGAGTTTCTAGCTGTCTATGACCGGCTCGGGGCGGACGGAAGCGAGATCATATCGATCCATATGGCCGGCGAGCTGAGCGGCACGGTCCGTTCGGCTGAGCATGCGGCCGCTTTGACAGAGGCAGCGGTCACCGTCGTGGATTCACAATTTATTTCCTGTGCGTTGGGGTTTCAAGTGCTCGAAGCAGCACGTTTGGCCAAGGCGGGCAGAAGCGTCGCCGATATCATCCGGCGGCTTGACGAAATACGCCGTTGCACGCGGCTGTATGTTGTGCTTGATACGTTTGAGCATTTGGTGAAAGGCGGCCGCATCGGCCGCGGCAAAGCGCTCGTCGGCTCGTTGCTGCGCATCAAGCCGATCGCTGCGCTTGTTGACGGGCTGTATACACCGGTGTCGAACGTGCGCAGCTTTTCGCAAGCCATCGCCGATTTAGCGGGCCGGTTGGTTAAGGAGAAGGCGGAAGCGCCGGTGCGCGCGGTCGCCATTGCCCATGCCGATGCCAGGCGCTGGGCGGAGCGGCTGAGAGAAGCAGTCGCTGAGGCGATCGGTTCTGTGCCGGTTGACATTGTTGAAACGACGCCGGTTATTTCGATTCATACCGGACCCGGCGCGCTTGCGCTGATGTATTATACGGAAGAAGGGGAGCACAAGGGGTCGGGCGCAGTTTGAAACAAAGCGATACAGGATGAAAGGGACGAGCAGTGGATGTGGAAACGAATCATGATGATGGCAGCCGTTTGTTTGCTTGCCGCGTGCGGAAAAACAATTCCGGATGCCAAAAACTGGCCGGTCGCTGACTTTACGTTTGTCGATCAGACCGGCAAGCCGTTTGGACTTCGCGATCTGAAAGGAAAAGTGTGGGTCGCCGATTTTATTTTTACCAATTGCGAAACGGTGTGTCCGCCGATGACCGCCCACATGGCCAAACTGAAAGAGAAGGCGGAAGAAAAGGGGCTCGATGTTGAATTTGTTTCGTTCAGTGTCGACCCGGAAGTTGACACGCCGGAAAAACTGGCGGCTTATGCGAAGCAATTTACAGATGATCTAGCAAACTGGCATTTGCTGACTGGATACAGCCCGGCCGAGATCAGCGAGTTGGCGCAAAAAAGCTTTAAAATGATCGTGCAAAAGCCGGCCAATGACGACCAAGTCGTGCATGGCACCAGTTTTTATTTGGTCGGACCAGACGGAAAAGTGGTTCAGACGTACAGCGGCGTGCAAGATGTGCCATACGAAACAATTTTAGAGCATATCAAAATCGTGCAGTCGTCGCAATGAGGCAAAAACGGCTACCGCCTTTTTGCCTTCTTTTCGTCTTTCCCCTTGTTGCAGCAAAAGGCAGGTGTCAAACAATGAGACGGTGGGGATGGTTGTTGTGCTGCTGGCTGCTCGCCGGATGCGTGGCGCTTTCGGCGGGCGGAAAGCCGGAGCGCCCGCATGAAGCCGCCGTCAAGCAGACGGAAGCAAAGCCGTTGCCGAAAGACATTCACCTCGTCGCGTTAGGCGATTCATTGACCGAAGGAGTCGGAGACGGTGAAAGGAAAGGCGGCTATGTCGGCCGCCTTGTCCCGCTTTTGGCGGCGGAGGATGGGGTGCGGACGGTGACCGTCACGAATGCCGGAAAGCGCGGCCGGCGCATCACCGAACTTGAACCGGTTATTCGCGCCCATCAGGCGGAGCTTGAGCGGGCTCATATCGTCATGATCACGATCGGCGGCAATGACGTGATGAATGTCGTCCGCGCTCATTTTTTTGACTTATCATACGAGCGGTTTGCGAACGAGAGCCAACGATTTGCCGAGCGGCTCGATCATTTGTTGATGTTGTTGCGCACGATCAACCCGGATGCGGTCGTTGTCCTGATCGGCTTGTACAATCCGTTTTCCGCCACGTTGCCGAACATCCCGGAAATCGATGATGTCATCGCCGAATGGAACCGCACAAGCCAAGCAGTGGTTTCCCGCTATCCGCGCACGATCTTTGTGGATATTCAAGACATGTTTGCCAACCGCGATGATTTGCTTCACCGCGATGAATTTCACCCGAACGCCGAGGGATATGCGCAAATGGCAGTGCGGGTGTATGAGTCGCTCGATGCGCGAAAAGAGTGGTGGGCGAACTGATGGAAACGAAATGAAGCAGCATAAGGAGTATGTTGGAATGAATTGGAAACGATCGTTTTTCGTTTTGGCGGCTGTGAATGCTGTTGTGCTCATTCTTGCCGCTGTTTGGCTGCTGCAGCCGTCTCCGCCGGTGAAACGGCCGGAGCGCCTGGATGTGGAAGGGGCTTCGTTTACGGTGTACTCCAAAAAAGCGCACTTGAACGCTGTCATTAACGATTATTTGGCGGAAAAAACGAAAGACCATCCGCTTCGCTATGACGTTTGGCTCGCCGACCGCGTTTACGTCTCGAGTGAAATTCCGATCTTTGGGCGCAACGTCGAGCTCGTCGTCTCGTTTGTGCCGAAAGTCGTGAAAGGCGGGAACGTCGAACTTGTCGAACCGGTCATTTCGCTCGGCGACTGGAAGCTGCCGGTGACGTACGTGCTTCGCTACTTGCAAAAGCATGCGCCGCTGCCGGATGAAGTCATCATCGATCCGGGACGGGCCCGCATTTATGTGGCGCTCCATGAGATTCGTTTTGGCAACGGGTATCAAGTAGCGGCGAAAAAAATCGATTTGGCGGCCGATGAAATCGTATTTACCTTAACGATCCCGACAAACCGTCCGCGGTAAAAACGTTGACGTCAACGTTTTCCGTGCAACATCGTGAATCTTGTCGGCGTCTATTTGGAAGAAAAAGGGTGTCTCAAAGGCAATGAGACACCTTTTTTTGGCCGTTCCAGCCTCGTGCGGCCCCGCCGTTAGATCAGGCGCAGCCCTTTCGGATAAAAGTTTTTCACCGTCCCTTTGACTTCTTTTCCCCAGCCGAATGGAAACCCGTCGACCGTCACAAGCAGCCAGCCGCGGTCGCCGCCAGTGGAAAGCGTCTCGCCGCGCCAATATTGGACGATTTCGCGGCTTGCGCTCGATAGGTCAAGCACATGTTTCGCTTCCTCTGTCCGCAGCGCCAAGGCAAGGGCATGGTTCGGCTCAAACCGCTCCTTTTTGGCCTCGCCAAGATGAAGGCCAGCGCGCACCACTTTCAAGCCGGACAAATCCGGGCATCGGTCCGGGAGCATGGCCAAATGGCTGCCAAACGAGAGGATTGTTCCGTGCTGCACGGTTTGCAACGATTGCTGTTCAAATTGGCGGTACAATCGGACGGCCGCTTTTGGCGCGTTCGCTTTCGCCCACCGCCCGCTCCAAGGTGGAGTCGGCCGCTGTTTTTGCAGCTTGGCGACAAAATGTCCTTCCCCTTTGAGGCGATGCGGCCAAAGGCGGGCGGCGTGGACGAGATCGGATCGATTGGTTTTCGTCCATTCCGGCCGTCCCGGCTCGATGCCGCCGATTTTCGCAATCGGCAGCAACCGCAAATCATCGTACGTCTCGAGCAGCCATTCCATCGTTTGCTCGTTTTCCTCCGGAGAGAACGTGCATGTTGAATAGACAAGAATGCCGCCTTCTTTCAGCATCGCATAGGCGCTTTCTAAAATGCGCCGCTGCCTTGCCGCGCATTCTTCCACATAGGCCGGACTCCAAAACGAGGCGGCCTCTTCTTCTTTCCGGAACATGCCCTCCCCCGAGCACGGAGCGTCCACTAAAATTTTGTCAAAAAAGCCGGGAAACCGCTCGGCAAGCGTTTCGGGAGCTTCATTGACGACGACGGTGTTCGTCAAGCCGAACCGTTCGACGTTCTCTGCAAGCGCTTTGACCCGTGTCGGGTGGATTTCGTTGGCGACAAGCAGCCCTCTGTTTTTCATCATCGCGCCAAGCTGGGTCGTTTTCCCGCCAGGGGCGGCGCACAAGTCAAGCACCGTATCCCCCGGCTCAGGCTGCAGCGCCTCGGCGGCCGCCATCGCGCTCGGTTCTTGAATGTAATACAGGCCGGCCGCATGGTACGGATGCTTTCCCGGCTGTTCGTCCGGTTCATAATAAAACCCGGTCGGGCAAAACGGCACCGGGGAAAGGGAAAAGGGCGCCGTTTTGACCCATGCGCCCGGGTCGGTTTTCAACGGATTGACGCGCAAGCCGTTGATTTTTTCGTTTTCATACACAGCGAAAAACTCGTCTGCTTCTTCATCAAGCAGCTTCTTCATTTTCGCGA
>NZ_JAFWFM010000113.1:0-4895 GCF_017515625.1 Geobacillus sp. | reverse complement strand
GGGAACGACTTGCGAAGCACGCGCCCCCGGTCATCCACGAAGCAGGCGTAGTGGGTTCGTTTCGCGATATCGATGCCCACGACAAGCGTTTGTTCCGTAACTTGATCAATTTTATAGTTTTGTGTACAAGTCATCTGAAGTCCTCCTTGGCATGATGGTAATTGTTTGACACCCCTGCATCATACCAAGAGGGCTTTTTTTGATCAAGTCCCCGGAAAAGCTCCTAACGGGAATGCTCCTTTTTCCTTCCCGTTTGCCAGCAGGAGCCGGTCGGTCCTGCCTCCTTCCTTGCATCACGACTCCGTGCCGCCGTTGCCAAAAAACAAAGAGGCGGAGCACGCTTCCACCTCTTTGTTATACCATAACAGCCTATTCGTTTCCAGCTTGGGTGAACACCCCACCACTTACGCTTCGCTTAGAGGCGGGGGCTTCAAGCGACTTGTGCGTGTTCGCCGAACGGTAAGCCACACACAAGAACCCTTTACACTTTCCTTCGTTCCGAAGGGGTCCGTTCTAACCTTATTTTATCCTATTCGTTGGCTAACGCCAACCGACATTCATCTCCCACTTTCACTTTGCTGAGAAGCGGGAGACTTCTTTCGGAAAGATGTTAAAACGACCCGGTATTGACGTTTTGCGGCCGAGCGACCGGTTTGGTGAGCGGCTTGCCATCTTCCGTGACAAGATTGGCTTTGCCATTGACGGTGATCGCCACGCTTTCGACTCCTTTTTGCTCCGTGAGCGACAAAACGAGAGAATTCAACACGACGTCGGAAATGACATTTTTCTTGTTGCTTCCATAAATGCCTTCGTTAAAGTTGAGCGTCACTTTGCCATCCTCGTATTTCGGGGCATCGACAAGCTTCGCGTCCGGCTGAAAGACGCCGACAAGCCCGCTCCCTTGCTCTGGTCCTTGAATCAGTTCGTTGACGGCCGCGGCAATATCATCTTTCTCCTTATTGGACACACGCCGTGTCACCGGCACATAGTATGTGCTGTTCCCTTGTTGGGCGACAAAATAAACGGTGACCGGATGCGTATTCGTAATGTCTGGCACGCCGTTCGCTTCCATATTGATGCCATCGGCGCGGCTTACCCCATCTTGGATCGGCGTTTTATTGACCGGCATCACGTTTTGATCGTAGCCGTTGATGCGGATTTTGACGCGCTTGATATTGTCAAATTGCGTCAATGTCCACGTAATGGACTGCAAAATTCGTTTTTCGTCCTCCGGCTTATAGTTTTTAAATTCCGGCGAAAAGTCAGCGATCAACGTTCCGTCTTTTTCCAATTTTGTGCCAAGCACCGTCGTTCCGGCCGGAATAACCGCGCGGAAGCCGTTCGGTAACATTTCTGACACGGGTCCGTCTTCAACCAAATATTCGAGTACTTGTTTCGCCACGGCCTGCGTTTTCGGCAATTCCACTGTTTGCGGCACGACAAAGCCGTTTTTGTCAATCAAGTACAGCTCTCTTTTCACCGTCTCGGTGGCCTTCGCTTCCTCTTTCCCTTCCTTTTGGCTTTCCGTCGCTTCCTGAAGCGCTTGGCCGTCTTTGACATAACTCGTCTCTTGCGGCGGATCGATCTCCTTCACCGCCTCATCTCGCCCAAACAAACCGCAGCCGCCAAGCAACAACAGCGAGGCGAGCAGCGGCGCCGCCCATATGTGAGTCGTCCGTTTCATTGACGTTCCCTCCTACTCGTAGTTTGTACTACTATGTATACGAGCCGTTTTCCAAAATAGAATAAAAAAAATCCTTTAGCGCATGGACGCTAAAGGATTTGTTGGTTACAGCCGAATCGCTTCGACCGTGCCGATCGGCTTGCCAAACCACTTCCCGGAAATCTTTTCAAACAGCTCTTTCGGCCCGGTCGTGAAAAACAAATGCTCCGGTTCGCGCTCGCCGGTGTAAAGGAGCTGGCTGTGGTGCAAAATCGCGCTCACTTCACGAGCCGTCTCACCGCCCGAGCAAATGAGCTTCACGCGTTTGCCCATATACGTGCGAATGAGCGGCGCGAGCAACGGATAATGCGTGCAGCCTAAAATCAGCACATCGATCGGCAGCGGACGGAGCGGAGCGAGCGATTCGGCGACGATCGCCATCGCCTCCTGCCCTTCAAAGTCGCCGCTTTCCACAAGCGGAACGAATTTCGGACAGGCCAAGCTCTCGACTTGGACGCGCGGATTGATGGATTGAAGCGCCTTTTCATACGCCCGGCTTCGGATCGTGCCAATCGTGCCGATGACGCCGATGTGCCCGCGCCTAGTCGCTTTCAGGGCGGCGCGAGCGCCGGGATGAATAACGCCAAGCACAGGAATGTCAAGCTTCGCCCGCACGTCGTCAAGCGCGACCGCCGTCGCGGTGTTGCAGGCGATAACAAGCATTTTCAAGGGATATTGCCGCAAGTAATCAATCATTTGCCACGTAAATCGCCGGACTTCTTCCACCGGCCGCGGCCCATACGGGCAACGGGCGGTGTCGCCTAAGTAAATAATTTGTTCTTTCGGCAGCTGCCTCATAATTTCTTTGGCGACGGTCAAACCGCCGACTCCTGAGTCAATGACACCAATTGCTCTTTCCAAGTGATCGCCTCATTCTTTCGTCATTTCTTGATGCAATTTGCGCAAACAACGCTCAAAGAGAACGATTTCCTCTTCAGAAAAATTTTCCAACACTTTAGCTAAATCTCTCTGGCGTTTTTCAATCACTTCCTCAATGATGCGCTCGCCTTTTTCCAACAAGTGAATGCGGACGACGCGGCGGTCGTGTTCATCGCGGACTCTGGCGACAAGTCCGTTCCGCTCCATACGGTCGACCAAGTCGGTCGTCGTGCTGCACGCCAAATACATTTTGTTCGATAACTCGCCGACCGTCAAGTCCCCTTCTTCAAGCAGCCACTGCAGGGCGACAAATTGCGGTGGGGTGATCGGATAGTTGGTTAAAATTTCACGGCCGCGCTGTTTCAAATTGGCGGCGATATAACGAAGCAATTTTTCCAACTCGGCGACCGTTTGTTCATTCATCGCAGACGGCATACCATCTCTCCTTGATCGTTTCCGCGGCCAGCCTCAAACGGCGGCTTGCGTCGACAGCTATTCTTACTTTTCATTTTACAACACCGGCAAAGATAATCAACAAAAAAATGCGGCGGCCGCCGCGGATCGAGTAGGAGAGGGTGACTAACCCTCGTCCTCTCACACCACCGTACGTACCGTTCGGTATACGGCGGTTCCATTAAGTCTGACGCAGAGATTCATATCGTTGATAAAGACTCTTCAGCCCTTGGCTCTCCCAATAGGAGTTGCCAAGGGCTTTATGCAGGATGGGACTGGCGGCCACTCTCCAATATTTCTTCCGAGTGTTTCCCCATTCATATGCTTTCTGCTTGGGCACTCCTAAACTTTGCAGTTTTCGGACTCTGGTTCTCGGAAGTTTCCACTCTTTCCATTGGCACATGCGCAGCCTTCGTCGAATCCATCCATCTAGTTCTTTGAACACACTTGGGGTCTCTGCTAGCGAAAAGTATCCACACCATCCCAGAATGTATTGATTGAGCTGTTCGATTCGTTCGGGCATGGGAATCGGTTTCGATCGGCTCGTCATGGTGCGTATCCTTTGCTTCATGCGCCGAATGCTTTCCTTTGCAATTCGGATTTTTGGCTCCTTACTTGGGGTGAAGCTAAAACCGAGGAATTTTCTCCTCCACGGACGATCCACTGCCGATTTGGTTTCGTTGACTTTCAGCCGGAGTTTCTTTTCGATGAATGCCGTGATCGATTTCATCACCCGTTCCCCGGCCTTCTTCGTCCTTACGTAGATATTGCAGTCATCCGCATACCGTACAAACTTGTGCCCTAGTTTTTCCAATTCTTTGTCCAGCTCATCCAGGAGAATGTTGGACAGGAGTGGACTGAGCGGCCCTCCTTGTGGAGTCCCCTCTTGTGTTTCCATGACCACCCCGTTGATCATGACCCCTGCCTGTAGATACTTCCGTATCAACTTTAGGAGGATTTTGTCTGGAATTCGTTTCGCTAATATCCCCATCAGTTTGTCATGGTTGACTCGATCAAAGAACTTTTCCAAGTCGATATCTACCACCCATGTATATCCTTCCTGAATATACTGCTTCGCCTTTTTCACCGCGTCGTGTCCTCTTCGACCGGGACGAAACCCGTAGCTGTGTTCCGAAAAGGATGGGTCAAAGATCGGCGTGAGCACTTGGGCGATGGCCTGTTGGATGAACCGGTCTGTCACGGTCGGGATTCCTAGTAACCTGACTCCTCCGTTCGGTTTCGGGATTTCGACCCGTCGGACCGGGCAAGGTTCGTAGGTCCCTTCTTCTAAAGCGTGCCGTATCGCGTCCCAATGTTCCACGAGGTGTCTTCGCAGGTCTTTGACGGACATTCCATCGGTTCCATGGGACCCTTTATTCTTTTCCACTTGTTTGAGTGCTCGCAGGAGATTCTCCCGTGACAATACCTGTTTCATCCACATTCCGATTCTTCCTCTCTACGTGAACGGTCCGTTCTATTTGTGCCATCTTCTTCTCCACCCTCTTGAGGTTCCCCATGGACTTCACCATTTCCCCCTCAAGCAGGCCCTTTCGGGTTATCTGCTTCATCAAAGAAGATGAACGCCTAGTGGCCGTTCTCCTTCATGGTTCGGTCCTTCCCCTTCTATCTTAAGCTAGACGGGTACTATGACCTCTGCTGACTTCTGTCCGTTCAGCGTTGGATCGCTCCAACGGTTGCCAAGCGCACTTGGCTGTAAATTATCATTTTATTTCAGCACAAAACACCCATTTTTTTGCACATTCTTTCAGAAAGCCCTCTCCCCTTTTCTGAAGGAATGTGCTAAATTTTTTGTGAATTGTTTCGGACAAAGATTTCCATT
>NZ_JAFWFM010000112.1:0-18474 GCF_017515625.1 Geobacillus sp. | reverse complement strand
TTCGACGATGAAGATGCACCTGAATGCATGAAAGTTGAGCAGAAACAAAAACGAAAATGGCGGCATATTGCTTTTGAATCTTGGCTCGATCTGTAGTAAAATGAAAGTGCTCTTGCATAGGGATCCTCCTTTTTAATGGTTGGTTGCACTTTCATTTTAAGGGGATCCTCATGCAAGGGCTATTTTTATGCTTGTTTGAGTTTATCTAGCACCACGGGTGAATTATATTGAACAGTACGACCCGGACTACGTGCTCGTGCTGTCCGGCGACCACATTTACAAAATGGACTATCGGCAGATGCTCGACTACCATATCACCAAACAGGCCATGTGACGATTTCCGTTATTGAAGTGCCATGGGAAGAAGCGAGCCGGTTTGGCATTATGAATACGAATGACGAGATGCAAATTGTCGAGTTTGCCGAAAAACCGGCGGAGCCAAAGAGCAATTTGGCGTCGATGGGCATTTACATTTTCAATTGGCCGCTGTTGAAAGAATAGTTGAAAATCGACAACGATGACCCGCATTCGTCGCACGATTTCGGCAAAGACATCATCCCGCTTTTGTTTCGCGAACGCAAGCGGTTGTTTGCCTACCCGTTCCAAGGCTACTGGAAAGATGTTGGCACGGTGAAAAGCTTGTGGGAAGCGAACATGGACTTGTTGGATGAGGACAACGAGCTCGACTTGTTCGACCGCTCATGGCGCATTTATTCCGTCAATCCGAATCAGCCGCCGCAATACATTTCCCAGGAGGCGGAAGTGGCGAACTCACTCGTCAATGAAGGGTGCGTCGTCGAAGGGACGGTCAAGCGTTCATTGCTGTTTCAAGGCGTCCGTATCGGCAAAGGAGCGGTCGTGAAAAACAGCATTATATGCAAAAGTGCCAAATCGGCGACGGCTGCGTCCTCGATGGCGTCATTATCGATAAAGACGCCAAGGTCGAACCGGGCGTGGTGTTGAAAGGAGCGGCTGATCAACCTAAAGAAACGTTCAAACGGGCGTTTGTGGTGCGGGTCGAGGCGCTGTGCGGCAAACCGTTTGCCGAATCGACGGCGCGCGATCATTATCACGTTCTCGGCCAGATGGTGCGCGAACATATCAGCCGCCATTGGATCACGACGAATGAACGCTACCGGGCGCAACGGTGGAAACAAGTGTATTATTTGTCGATTGAGTTTTTGTTGGGTCGCCTGCTCGGCAACAATTTGTTAAACCTCGGCGTCCGTTCGGTCGTCGAGGAAGGATTGCGCGAGCTCGGCATTCGCCTCGAAGATGTCGAGGAATGTAAGGCGGACGCCGGGCTTGGCAACGGCGGGCTGGGGCGGATGAGCGCCGTCAACATCGCCCACTCCGGCTACTTTGCCAGCGATCGGACCGTCGCGGAATACGCGGCTGAGATTTGGGGCATTTCGCCGTCGATGTAAAGCCCGGCGGGAAACAGGCGCCCCTAAAGACGAGCGCGGCCGCTTCGAATCATCTCAGAGGCGCAAACGACCAGCCGCTCGCCATCACGAACTTGTCTTTGGCATGATGAACCTTTTCCGTCTGAGCCGGTCTGAACGATCGATTCCGCCGTTTCCAAACGCCGGGCTTGGGACGGTTTCCTGTGCGGAGGCAAAACAGCGGCCAAGGAGCGACGGCTTGCAGCGGAAAGAGGTCGGATGTATGGCTGTTGCCGGACTGCGGCGGCAACGGCATAAACGGAACGGGGCCGCCCTGTTGGAACGCCCCGTTTCGCGTTGGCGGAACCGGCCGGCGTTCGGTTTGAACGCCTGATTTTGTTTCAATCGTCGCCGTCTAGCCAATCGCCGATGCTGCCAAGGATGCTGCCTTCGCCGACCGACCGTCCGCCGGCGCTCGGAGCGGCGGCAAGCACGCGGTCAGCGAGCCGGCTGAACGGGAGCGACTGCACCCACACCGCCCCGGGGCCGGTGACGGTCGCCAAAAACAACCCTTCCCCGCCGAAAAAGCCGGCCCCGAGCTTGCGTTGAAACTCAATGCCGACGGAAACCCCTTTGGCGGCGCATAAAAACGAGTCTTTTTGGCAGATGAGTTTCTCGCCCAGTTCGCTCAAGTCGACCGGAATGATTTTTCCCGGATACGGAGCGGCAAAGGCGACGCGGCGCTTGCCGCTGCCTTGATTTGTAAACACGGTCATGAACAGACTTTCCCCGGTGAGCAGCCGTTTCCCGGCGCCGACGAGGCGGCCGAGCAGTCCTTTTCCGGCTGAGGAGCCGTCGCCAAAGACCGTTTCCATCGCGATGTCGTCTTCCATCATCATCATGGCGCCCGCTTCCGCAATGACGCTTTCGCGTGGATCGAGTTCGATCTCGACAAACTGCATGTCATCGCCGTACAGCCGGTAATCGATCTCATGGGCATTCATCGTTTCTCCTCCATCCAAAGGTTTTTGCAACATTCCGTTATGTACTACGGAATCCGCCCCTCCTCCGTTTCAAACAAGCACGGGCAACCATGTGCCCATCGTTTGGAAGGCGGCGCGAGAACCCGTGCTCGTTTGAAAACAGACTGGCCCGTTGGCGAGTTTCCCGCCATTGGAACATGAGGCGCTTGTTGTCAGCGGACCATGGCAAGGCGTGCGTCCCACGTTGGAAGTCGGCCTTTGGAGCGCGTCAAACTGAACCGGCCGCCTGGCCGCATTCCCCACTTCAAGAGGTCATCGCACGGAGGCCCTTTGTCTACGGATTGGGTTCCCCGAAGTTTTGCTGGGTCGGGCGCTCATCGTAGCGGCGATAGCTTTCGTTCACCGTATACGGGTCTTTTTCATACGCCGGCAAGTCGCCGATGTTTGACATGATGCCTTCGTCATCCAATATGTTTTCGAGCCATTCGTGCTCCCGCGTCGGATACACTTTGACATTTCGCCCGTACAAATCGACAGCAGCGAAATTTTCCAAATCCTCGACATAGCCGACGTGCTCCTCCGATTCGGCGTATACTTCTCCGTAATAATCAACATTTTTGCCAAGGTCGGACGGCGTGTCCGATGAACCGTAGCGGGCGACTTCCTGCCAAGCGTCTTCGGCGTCATAGGCGACCGATTCGTCGCGGTCGTCAAAATCGAATTTGCCAAACGGCGGCATGAGTACCCCTTCTTCGAGTGGCCGCTTTTGCGAGATGATTTGGTCCGGGCTGTGCTCCCGGCAATAAAGCGTTGTCGGCAACGCCTCAAGCCGCTCGTACGGAATCGGCTGGCCGCATGTGCGGCAAATCCCGTACGTGCCGTCATCGATGGCTTTCAGCGCCCGCTCGATCTCGCGGAATTCGCGCTCTGTATGGTCGTCCAACGCCAAATCTTTTTCCCGCTCATACAGTTCAGTCGCCTCATCGGCGGGATGGTTGTCGTAGCTTGCCAGCTCGCCGACCGCATCGTGGGCGTGGCTGCGCGTCATGCCGAAATGGTCGTTTTGATTCAGCCGGTCTTCAATGTCCCGCTTCATCTCAAGCAATGTGGAGCGGAAGGCGGCGAGTTGTTCGTTCGTCAACATCGGTTGCAACCCCTTCCTTGCAGCGTCTGTCTTGCATGGATTCAAACTTGAAAATGTCTGGAGCCTTTCAAACACAGGGATCGTTTCATCCTTCCGTTGGCGGCGAATGGTTTCGCCGCGGGAGCCTATCTATATGGTGTAGTATGGGCGAAAATCAAAAAAAAAAACACGGCCGTTTCGACCGTGTTTACAGCCATTGGCCGACAAGCAAGCCGATGGCGAGCAAAAAGCCAAATTGTGTATTCGTTTGCGCTGTGGCCTTCATCGCCGGCATCATCTCCGCCGGTTTCGTTTTACCGATGAATCCGCGCGCCGCGGCCGCTGCTTTTGGCGCGCTCAGCAAGACGAGCATCGCCCAAAACGGCACGATGCCCAACAGCACAAGCGCCACCGTCCAAAGAAACGCGGCGGCAAACATCATGGCAAGCACGCGGATCGCCCAGTCGCGGCCGATTAAAATGGCGAGCGTTTTTCGTCCTTTTTCGCGGTCGCCGTCCAAGTCGCGAATGTTGTTGGCCAGCAAAATGGCGCCGATGAAAATGGCGACCGGGATCGCCACGAGCACCGCTTCTTTGCTCACGCCGCCTGTTTGGATGAAAAAGGAAATTAAAATGATCATAAAGCCCATGAAAAATCCGGCGGCGAGTTCGCCAAACGGTGTATAGGCGATCGGAACAGGACCGCCGGTGTAAAAGTAGCCGGCCGCCATGCAGACCGTTCCGACAAGCGCGAGCCACCAACTGCTTTGCGCGCAAATGTAGACGCCGATGAGCATCGCTGCCCCAAAGCAGGCAAACGCCAACGCCAGCACTGTTTTCGGCTTCAGGCCGTCACGGACGATGGCGCCGCCGATGCCGACCGATTCCGGCGAGTCAAGGCCGCGCTTGTAATCGTAATATTCGTTAAACATATTCGTCGCCGCCTGAATCAACAACGAGGCGGCCATCATGGCGACAAACAACAGCCAATTGACAGACGTTTCTCCCATCGCCAGCACCGTGCCGACGCAGACTGGCACAAACGCCGCTGTCAGCGTATGCGGACGCGTCAGCCGCCAAAAGACGCGCCAGTCGCGGCGAGCCGGCGGTCGGTGGCCGATATGTGTGACTGGTTGCATATCCATTCCCCTTATATTCCTTGAAAATATGATCGGTTTCCGCGCAAAATAAGTGTAGGAAAAGGTTTTAGGCGTGTCAACCCTTTCTGATAGATAAATGATTTCCTATTATATATAATGGATAATGGGAAGTAGGGGATGGAGAGGGAATTTTACGAAAGAAAGCGTGAGGATCGTGGCGATTGGATTTCAACATACACTCCAACAACAACTGCACGAATTGGTGGTGCGGGCGGCGCGGCCGTTTGTCAGCTGGACGGAATCGTTGGAAGGCGTCGATCCGGTTTCTTTTTTTATGCAAGGGCCGTCTTGCGGATTCCGCGAACGGTTTTTTTGGTCGGACCGAAGCGACGGCACCATCTTGGTCGGCCTCGGCTCGGTGCATGCAATTGAGACGGGGGAAAAGGACGGGCGGTTTCGCGAGGTCGATGCGCGCCGCCGGCAGTGGGCCAGCCAAATCGAGCGGCATGGCGACACGGATGCGCCGCCGCTGCTGTTCGGCGGGTTTTCCTTTGATCCGCACCGGACGCCGACGGACGTATGGCGCGGGTTTTCAGCCGGAAAACTGATCGCGCCGGCTGTGCTTCTTTCGATGCGGAACGGGCAGGCGAAGCTGACCGTCACGCTGCCTGCCGGCGGTGGGGGGCGGGAAATCGAGCAGGTCGGCCGGCTGCTTGGGCGAATCGCTGCACCGCCGCTTCCGGCCCCCCTTCCCGCGCTCGTCGCGGCTCGGGAAGCAGACAGCGGACGGTGGATGGAGGCGGTCCGACAGGCGATCGCTTCGATTCGCGCCGGGGCGCTTGACAAAGTCGTGCTCGCCCGCGCCCGGCAGTTGACATTTGCCGGAACGATCGATGCTGGCTCCGTATTGGCCCGGCTTCGCGAGCAGCAGCCGTTTGCCTACTTGTTTGCCTTTGAACAAGACGGCCGCTGTTTAATCGGGGCATCGCCGGAGCAGCTCGTCCAAAAAGAGGGGGAGACGTGCCGTTCGATTTGCCTGGCGGGATCGGCGCGCCGCGGGGCGACGGTCGAAGAAGACGAACGGCTCGGCGCCTGGCTGCTTTCCGACCGGAAAAACCGCCAAGAACATCAATTTGTGGTGCGCATGATCAGCCGCTTGTTCGCCGAGGTGTGCGAGGCGGTCGAGATGCCGGACGGGCCGCAGCTTCTCAAGCTTCCTCATATTCAGCACTTATGCACGCCGGTTGTCGGCCGCGGCTGCCGGGAGCCGTCCGTGTTGCGTCTGGTGGAACGGATGCATCCGACGCCGGCGCTCGGCGGGACGCCGCGCGAACGAGCGATGGAAACGATTCGCGCCCTCGAGCCGCTCGAGCGCGGGTGGTACGCCGCTCCGATCGGCTGGGTGGACGCTTATGGTGACGGGGAATGGGCGGTCGCCATTCGGTCGGCTTTGCTTGCTGGCAGTCAAGCGTTCTTGTTTGCTGGCTGCGGCATCGTCGCCGACTCCGATCCGCAAAGCGAGTACGAGGAGACGAACGTGAAAATGGCGCCGATGTTATCGGCGTTAGGAGTGATGCACCATGACTGAGGCGTTGTCGTTGTATGTAGCCGCTTTCGTCGATGGGCTTGTGCAAGCCGGGGTGGCGGAGGCGGTCATCAGCCCCGGATCGCGCTCAACGCCGCTGGCGATGGCGATCGCCGGGAACCCCGCCCTCCGCTTTTCGATGCACATTGACGAGCGGTCAGCCGCCTTTTTCGCCCTTGGCATGGCGAAAGCGAAGCGGCGGCCGGTCGCATTGGTGTGCACCTCGGGCACGGCGGCGGCCAATTACTTGCCGGCGCTCGTCGAAGCCCACTATTCGCGCGTGCCGCTCGTCGTGCTGACGGCGGACCGGCCGCATGAACTGCGCGATGTCGGCGCGCCGCAGGCGATCGATCAGCTTCATTTATACGGCCGCTATGCAAAATGGTTTGTCGATTTGGCGCTGCCGGAAGAAGCGGAAGGGATGCTTCGCTATGCGCAGGCGATGGCGGCAAGGGCTGTTGGAGCGGCCGCTGCTGCGCCGGCCGGTCCGGTGCATGTCAATTTGCCGTTCCGCGAGCCGCTTGTTCCGGAAATTGATGATGGCGTCTGGGAGCGCGTGCAGGCGCTTAAAGGGGTGCCGCGTGTGGTGAACGGCCAGCCGACGGTTTCTGATGAAAGCGCGGCCGGCCTGTATAAAGAGCTCGCCGCGGCTCAACGCGGGCTGATCATCTGCGGGCCGCTCGACCGGCCCGGTTTCGCCGAGGCGGTCACCGCGCTCGCGCGGGCGCTCGATGTTCCGATTCTCGCCGATCCGCTGTCGCAGTTGCGCGCCGGCGCGCACGACAAAACGTATGTCATTGACAGCTATGACGCGATTTTAAAAGACGAGGCAATCGCGTCCAAGCTTGTGCCCGATGTCGTGCTCCGCTTCGGCGCCATGCCGGTGTCCAAGCCGCTGTTGTTATGGCTGAAGCGGCATCGCTCGATCCGCCAAATCGTCGTCGATGACGGCGGCTGGCGCGACCCGACGCTGTCGGCCGCCTGCATGGTGCAAAGCGACGAAACAGCGTTGTGCCGGCAGCTGTTGCGTGTGGCCGAACCGAAAGCGGCCTCAAGCCCCTGGTCGGCGGCATGGCGGGAAATGAACGACATCGCCCGCACCGTGTTGCGGCAGCACTTGCCAGAAACCGAATGGTTTGAAGGGAAGGTGTTCGTCGAGCTTGCCGAATTGTTGCCGCCGGACGCGTTGCTGTATATCGGCAACAGCATGCCAATCCGCGACGCCGATACGTTTTTCTGGTCAACGGACAAGCCGCTCCGCGTGCTTGCCAACCGCGGCGCCAACGGCATTGACGGCGTCGTCTCGAGCGCCTTGGGGGCCGGCGCCGCCGCGGGGCCGCTTGCGCTCGTGATCGGCGATTTGTCGTTTTACCACGATTTGAACGGGCTGCTGGCAGCGAAAATGCACGGATTGCAGGCGACGATTGTGCTGTTGAACAACAACGGCGGCGGCATTTTCTCCTTTTTGCCGCAGGCGCGTCATGAAGGGCCGTTTGAAACGCTGTTTGGCACGCCGACCGGTTTGTCGTTTTCCGATGCCGTTGGGATGTACGGCGGACGGCACGCAACGCCGCGTACGTGGGACGAATTTCGCCGTCAAGTGGCGGAATCGTTTGAAGCAGGCGGGCTTCATGTTGTCGAAGTGCGCACGTCGCGCGCGGAAAATGTCCAAATGCATCGTTTTTTGTGGGAACGTGTTTCCCAGGAAATCGCGAAATTTCTCGAACATAAAGGAATGGTTTGATGTGGAGCTGAATGGGGTTCGTTACCATGTGGAACAATATGGCGAAGGGGAGCCGCTTTTATTGTTGCACGGGTTTACCGGCAGCGCGGACACATGGCGGCCGCTCCACCCGTTTTGGCGGAGGTTCCGCCTGATTGCGGCGGACTTGCTTGGGCACGGGCGGACGGAAGCGCCAAAGGACGCCCGGCGGTATCGGATCGAACGCGCCGCCGACGACTTGGCGGCGTTGCTTGATAAGCTTGGCGTCGAGAAAGCGAACGTGGTCGGCTACTCGATGGGCGGGCGGCTGGCGTTGACTTTCGCCATGTTGCATCCGCACCGCGTCCGCCGCCTTGTGCTGGAGAGCAGTTCGCCGGGGCTGCAGACGGATGCGGAGCGGCGCGCCCGGCGAGAGGCGGATGAGGCGCTTGCGCAGCGGATCGAGCAGGAAGGGGTGCGTGCGTTCGTCGACCATTGGGAGCGTCTTCCGCTTTTTTTCACGCAACAGGCGCTTCCGGCGTCTGTAAGGGCGGCGGTCCGCCGTGAGCGGCTTCGCCATACGGCTGAAGGGCTTGCCAACAGCTTGCGCGGGATGGGAACCGGCGTGCAGCCGTCTTGGTGGGAGCGGCTTAGGGAACTTGACATGCCCGTGCTTCTTGTTTGCGGGGAGCGTGATGAAAAGTTTTGCCGCATCGCCGCCCGCATGCATGAGCGGCTGCCCGACAGCAGGTTCGTCTGTGTTCCGGGAGCCGGACATGCAATTCACGTGGAACAGCCCGGTGTTTTTGCTACAATAGTAAGTGAATTCATGACAAAGGGGGAAGTGTAAATGCCGTTTGAATGGGTGAAGCAGTACGACTATGAGGACATTATTTACGAAACGTACAACGGCATCGCCAAAATTACGATCAACCGTCCGGAAGTACATAACGCGTTTCGGCCGAAAACGGTGAATGAGATGATCGACGCGTTCACAAAAGCGCGCGACGATTCGAATATCGGCGTCATCATTTTGACCGGCGCGGGCGGAAAAGCATTCTGCTCGGGCGGCGACCAAAAAGTGCGCGGCCATGGAGGATATGTCGGCGAGGACGAAATTCCGCGCCTCAATGTGCTCGATTTGCAACGGCTCATTCGCGTCATTCCGAAACCGGTCATCGCGATGGTCGCCGGCTATGCCATCGGCGGCGGCCATGTGCTCCACGTCGTCTGCGACTTGACGATTGCGGCCGACAACGCGATTTTCGGCCAAACGGGGCCAAAGGTCGGCAGTTTTGACGGCGGTTATGGGGCCGGCTATTTGGCGCGCATCGTCGGCCATAAAAAAGCGCGGGAAATTTGGTATTTGTGCCGCCAGTACAACGCCCAAGAAGCGCTCGAGATGGGGCTTGTGAACAAAGTCGTGCCGCTCGAGCAGCTGGAAGAAGAAACGGTCAAATGGGCGCAAGAAATTTTGGAGAAAAGCCCGACCGCCATTCGCTTCTTAAAAGCGGCGTTCAACGCCGATTCCGACGGCCTGGCCGGCATTCAGCAGCTTGCGGGCGATGCGACGCTTCTATTCTATACGACGGAAGAGGCGAAAGAAGGAATGCGGGCGTTCAAGGAAAAACGGAAGCCGGACTTCGGCCAGTTCCCGCGTTTCCCGTGAGAACGGACCAAGCAGCTTGATGCCGCATCAAGCTGCTTTTTCGCATCTCGCTGCCAGCGGGGCACATAAGGAAGGAACAACCTCGCCCCCGGAACAGGACGTTTCCACAGCGGCGGGTGTTTTTTGGCGGGAGCGGCGGCGCCTTGTGCGATGGGCTGGCACGCCAAACGGCCGAAAGGAGGAGAACGCATGACCACAATGCCAAACTGGCTGAAGCAGCGGGCGTTTTTAACCCCGGAGCGGACGGCTGTTCGTGATCGAGAGCGGGCGAAAACGTTTGCCGAACTGTACGAAGCGTCGGCGTCATGGGCGCGCCGCCTCGCTGCAGCGGGCGTTCGGGAAGGCGACATCGTCGCCATTTTGATGAAAAACCGCATTGAAATGATCGAGATCGTCCACGCCTTGTTTTTGCTCGGCGCGCGCGCCTTGCTGCAAAACGTGCGTCTCACGTCTTATGAGCTCGGCTGGCAGCTCGATGACAGCGGCGCGCGCCTTGTCATTGCCGATGAGGAACTGGCCGGGCGCCTTGGCGGCGACGGGCGGGTGATGACGACGAGCGCGCTCGCCGCGCTTTCGGAAGTGGACGTTCTGCTCAAGGAAACGCTCGAGTTGGACGAGACGGCGACGATTATGTACACATCCGGAACGACCGGCACCCCGAAAGGCGTGCTGCAAACGTACGGCAACCACTGGTGGAGCGCGGTCGGCTCGGCGCTCAATCTCGGGTTGCACGAAGGCGACTGCTGGCTTGCGGCCGTGCCGCTGTTTCACATCAGCGGCCTGTCGATCGCCATGCGCAGTGTCATTTACGGCATGCCGATGTACATTCAGCCGTCATTTGACCCAAAGGAAGCGAACGCCTTGATTATGAACGGAACGGTGACGATCATGTCGGTGGTAGCCGCCATGCTGCAACGGATGGTGGCGGAGCTTGGGGAAGCGCGCTATCCTGATACGTTTCGCTGCATGCTGCTTGGCGGCGGGCCGGCGCCGCGCCCACTGCTTGAGACGTGCAAGGAAAAAGGCATTCCGGTGTACCAGACGTACGGGATGACGGAGACGTCATCGCAAATTGTGACGCTGGCGCCCGAATACAGCCTGACGAAACTCGGCTCCGCCGGCAAGCCGCTCTTTCCGGCCGAGCTATGCATTATGCAAGACGGAAAACAAGCTGCGCCGTATGAAGCTGGGGAAATTGTCGTCAAAGGACCGAACGTGACGAAAGGATACTTGCACCGCCCCGAGGCGACGGAACGGGCGATCCGCGGCGGCTGGTTTTACACCGGGGATATCGGCTATGTCGACGAAGACGGGTTTTTGTACGTGCTCGACCGCCGCTCCGATCTCATTATTTCCGGCGGGGAAAACGTCTATCCGGCCGAAATCGAAGCGGTGCTGCTGTCGCACCCCGATGTCGAAGAAGCCGGCGTGACCGGCATCGACGATGACACATGGGGGCAAGTGCCGTGTGCCTTTGTAGTGCTGAAAAAAGGCGCTGCGGCTGATGAGCATGGGCTGAAGCAGTTTTGCCGCGAGCGGCTCGCCAAATACAAAGTGCCGGCGCGCATTTATTTCGTCGACGCGCTGCCGCGCAATGCGGCGCAAAAACTATTGCGCCGCGAATTGAAAACGTTGATTCCGGAAGCAGAAAAGCGAGCGTCCCGTCTTTAAGCAGGGCGCTTGCTTCGTCTGTTTGCCCGCCTTACACGTCATCATCCGTCCATCCGATCTCAGCCGCTCGATAAGCGACAAGCCGTTTCAAATCCGGCGGCAGCGTCTCGAACGAACCGAATTCGTACTCCCACAAATTGGCGAACGAGTCGATGCAACGTGGGGACGCCATCGGGCGAGTCCGCTTCATTTCCTTTTGGAACGCTTGAATGAGACTGGCGCGCTTGTCCACCGTCATCCCCCTCTAACGATGCAAGCGCCGCCCGCAACACCAGGCAGCGCTTTATTTGCTGAATCGTTACGCTTCATTGGAAGGAGTAAACGTTTTGCAGTCCGTTTCCGACGAATCAGACGCCATGTTTCCGGCATGGCTGACCACATAAATGGACTCCGCGCTGCAACGGTTCCCTTCCGCCCAATAATGGCAGTTGCGCACTTCGCAAAGAACATCTTTCGCCATGGTCATCCCCCTTGTCGTGATGAAATCGCCCGCGTCTATAGTTTGACGCATTTGCAGGCATTTTATCCATCTCTAATCGAGAAGACTCCCGCTTGGGATCAACGGAAGCAGGGGCAATCGACAGCTTCCATCATGGTTGTTCTCCCACGCCTCCCCAAATATAAAAGAAGGATTTCGTGCAGAAATGGCGTTTCCTTCTTTACCATCGTTGAAGCGGGGGCTCATCGTCCAAAAAAATGATGAAAATATCTCTTGTTATAATTGACATAGAAAATCATTCTCAATTAAAATAAAAAAGAAAGAAGCGAGCAAAGGAGGCTTTCGTGATGGCATCACTGCTTGTTGTCGGAGCCGATCATTTAGGCCATATTACCGATAAATTGGAGCGTTCCGGATTCCGGGAAATCATTCATCTCAATGGACGAAAAGTGAATATGGTGAAACGCGACATTCCGGAGCATGTCGACGCCATATTGGTCATGATCGATTACGTGAACCATAATTTGGCGAAGAAAGTGAAAGAGAAGGCGAAAAGCAAAGACAAGCCTATTTATTTTGCGAAACGGTCATGGAGCTCGATAAACGCCGTGTTGGAGCAGCTGGGAAAACATGCATGAACAAACAGGAGGCGAGCCATGGTGTCTATCCATCACGAGACGTTGGATGTCTGGCCGTATGCGTTGCGCCGGTTTCTTCGCCGCGTCATTCAAGCGTATTGCGACACCGCCCCTTCGCTGCGGTCGCCGCTTTGCTTGCTCCGGTTGATTGATCAGCACCGTTCGCTCCTTCCTTTGTCGATGTTTCCGACGCCGTTGCATTACGGACTTGTGTTGGCCAAGGTGACGGATCATTTGCTGCAGTTTTTCGGTTCGATGGAAGAGGCGGCATGCAAGCCGCTGCTGCTGGCGGACGGCGGATTGGGCGAAGAAGCGGATCGGGAGTTGTACATCGTTTACCGCGACCGGGTTCGTGTGCTGCTGTGGTGTGAGGAAGAGGAAGCCATTCGGCGATGCAAAGAAACGGCGTCGTCCTTATGCCGCAAAACAATCGGACGTTGTCCGAACGAACTGGAATGCTGCTTTTTATGGACGGGCGGACGCCGCATTGAGTGGATTCCGGCTTAAGGGAAGGAGAAGAGGCATGAAAAGCGTCTTTCTCGGGCGGAATGTGATGGAACGGATTCCGGCTTTGAATGAAGGGAATCGCCGGCGTATAATGAAATAGATTGAAAATGAAAATCGTTATTTTTAAATAAAATGGGGGAGCAAGTTATGAAACGCATGCCTTGGAAAGTCATGGCCACGTCGGCGGCGGCCTCGCTGCTTTTGGCGTCCGGCTGTTCCGCCGTCGGGGAGAAAGAGAACGGCCGTTCAGCGGAAGCGCCGCGCCTGCACGTGCCGGTGGCGGACGATCATTTTGATACGGCCGGCAATATGTTTGCCTACTCGGAATTTGAACTTTCGGGCGAACCGCTCGCTGAAGGGCTCGGGCTTGATTTGGACACCCTTGACGCGAGAAAGCCGGATGAGCCGACGAAATTTGACTATACGGCCGGCATCGAGTCATACGAGTATTCCGAGGAAGCCATGTATGAGGTGACGGAAAAGTCAGGGCTCGGGCTCCATCTCATCAACGGCCCGATCGCCAAGCAACGGGCCGAACAGCAGCATAAGCCAGCCGATGAAGCACTCGCCGACCGTTTTTATGAGCTTGCGGACAGCGTCGGCTATCCGCGCGAGGAAATTTTCCGCAACATGTTCCCGACCTTCATCGAGTACGCCGGCGGCGATCCGCATTATGCGCAAAAGGTTGACACGGACGTGTACGCGGAAAATGACGACGGTACATACGTTCCCGTCTATCAAGTCGATTTCCAATCGCTTCGCTGGGATCGCGGAAAAATGGACAAAGTGCTCACGCCATCGGCTTACGGCGGTGTCTTTTTGAAGCAAGCGCTTTGGGCCGGCGACTTTTTGGGGAATTTTCATCAAAAAGACAGCGATGAAGAGGTGGAGGCGAAAACGCCAAACGACGATCAAAGCGGGAACGTCGCTCTTGGCGTCAGTTCCGCCGACGGGATGCAAGGGATGATTTTGACGGAACAAATATGGAACAAGCTGGCTTTTATCCGTGACCATTTATTTTATGATGCGAAGCAACAGGCGTTGACGAAGGCAGCCGGTAGTCGCTACAACCCAAGCGGGGGATTCGTCTATTTGCCGCACGCGGTGGAAGTGGCTGAAGGGGGAAGCGAGCTGGCGCCGGATGCGGCGAAGTTGGTCGTCAAAGATCCCCGCAGCTTGCTTGAGGATCAATGGCTCATGCTATGGCCGGCGGCGGAGTTTTTCGGCATGACCGACCAGCGGCCGGAAAACAAAAACCAAAACCCCGCGTTTTTGGCCGTGTTTGACGGAAAACCGTTCCCGAAAGCGGCAAAAGAAAATGTGGATGCCGATCCAGCCAACGACCGCGTGGCCGACGACCCGTATTCCGTCAACCGCGACGTGCTGCTGCAAGTGTTTCGCAACATCGATGCCATGCATTTCAATGAAAAAGCGGGCGCGTTTGTGACCGAACATGACGGGCGAACGCAAGGAAATCGGGTCGATACGTTCCAAGCCGGCTATACAATGGAAGCGCTCCGCATCTTCGAACGGGCGATTGACGGGATGCCGGTCGGCTATGCGAGCGGAGAGAGCGCCAAAGGGCTTGGCACGCCGGAAGGAAAGCGGGCGCTTGAGCTCATCCGTCGGCAAGCGGATTTTATCATGCACAACTTGATGCGAAAAGACGGGCTTGTCGAAAACGGCTATACGATCGGCCAAGGGCCGGATCAAGACGAGCCGACGCTTCTTGCCCAGCTTGGTGCGATCCGCGGGCTGACGGCGGCGTTTTTGGCGACGAAAGACGAAGCGTACCGCGATGCGGCGCGCCTTGTTTATGAGGCGATGGACCGCCATTTTTGGGATCAAAAATGGCACGTGTACCATACGGGAGAAACAGAGGATAAGTACACCCCGTGGCTCGCCGGCGCGTTGTCGGGGGTGTTCCGCGTGGCGCTGCAAAACTTGAACAACGACCAAGCGGATGAGACGGCGAAATCCCTTGACCGCGAAACGATCATCTCCCGTTACGTCGACTTTTACGACCGAATCGTCGATGGCCCGACGCTTCAGGAAGGGATGCAGGCAAGTGAGTTTTGGGATACGGGAGATGTCTACATCAAAGGGAAAAAATTGGGCAACACTGACCGCGACCATGTGCCGCAAGTGCAGGCGGCCGGCGGCCCATACGGCGTGGCGCCGGTGTTGCGGACGGTCAAGGTCAATGTTGGATCCGGCAACAAATAACAGAAAGAAAGCGGCGAATACGACTGAGATTCGCTGCTTTTCTTTGTAAAATTGAGGATGGTTATCATTTTCGTGAAAAAACGGGGGAATATTGAAATGCGAAAATGGTGGTTCGCCGCGGCGATCGCCGCGCTGTTGGCCGGCTGTCAGGACGAAAAGGCATGGCATGAGCAGCCGAAAGTGGTCAGACACGCCCCGGCGCACGGCGACAACATCGCCGTAAGCAGCGACGGGCGCTATGTCTACACCGCCAACATCGATGTGGATACAGTGACAATCATCAACGCGAAAACCAAAACGAAGGAAGCGGAAATTCCCGTCGGCCGCGAACCGCGCCAGCTGGCGCTCAGCCCGGATGGACGGACGCTGTATGTTTCCTGCATGTACGATGATGAAGTGGACGTCGTATCGCTTGACAAGCGGACAGTCGTCGACCGTTGGAAAACGGGGATCGAGCCGTTCGGCATCGTCACCAGTCCAGATGGGGAGGAAGTATATGTCGCCAACTACCGCTCGGGCACGGTCTCGGTGTTTGACGCTGAGAGCGGGAAGCGGACCAAAGACATCCAAGCGGGCGATCGGCCGCGGGCGCTGGCGCTGACAGCGGACGGAAGGAAGCTGTACGTGACGCAATATTTGGCGGCTAAAGTTACCGTGATTGACACAAAGAAACGGCGGGCGGTCAAGGAAATCGCCCTCGCCCCGTCGCCGGATAAAGCCGATCGAAAAAAGAGCCAAGGCATTCCGAACACGCTTGAGCAAATCGTCATCGCCCCGGACGGCAAAAAAGCGTATATTCCGCACTTATTGACGAACATCGATACGCCGATCCAATTTGAGGAAACGGTGTTTCCGGCCATCTCGGTCATTGATGTGACGAACGACGTTGAGTTGCCGGACGAGCGGAAAGAGCTGTTTGCCGCGATCAATGTCACTGATGTTCATAACGAGACGATCATCGTCTCCAATCCGTACGATGTGGCGTTTTCCCCGGACGGCGGCAAAGCGTACGCGGTCATGTCTGGAAGCGAGGATCTCGTCGTCTTTGACTTGCGCCGCGGCGGCAAGGCGACGCAAATTTTGCGACGCATCCACGGCAACAATCCGCGCGGGATCGCGATTTCGCCGGATGGGAAGACGCTTTACGTCCACAACGCCATGAGCCATGATTTGGCCGTGATCAAAACCGGAGGAAAAAGCCCATATGCGAAAGCGAAGCAGGAGAGCGGCACGATCCGCCTCATTGCGAAAGATTCGCTCTCCCCGCTCGTGCGTGAAGGAAAAACGATCTTTTACAGCGCCAACAGCGACGAGTTTGCCATCAACATTACAGGAAACAATTGGATGAGCTGCGCTTCGTGCCATAGCGACGGCGACATCAACGGCTTGACGCTCATGACGGCGAAAGGGCCGCGCAACGTGCCGAGCAATATTTTGGCGACGAAAACCGGGCTGTTTATGTGGGATGGTTCGCGCGACGATTTTACCGACTACATTCATACGGTGCAAGGCGAGATGGGCGGCATGACGGCGATCGACCCGTCCAAGCCGCTGCCGCCGAACGTCCAGCATATGTTTGACGCCATTCTCGCCTACTTGAACGACCCTCGTTCGTTCCCCGTGCCGAAAAGCCCGTATCGAAAGGCGGACGGCAGCTTGACGGCGGAAGCGAAGGAAGGGGAGCGCCTGTTTAACGGGAAAGGGAATTGCTTAAGCTGCCATGGGGGCGAGTATTTCACCGACAGCGTCAAGGCGGTCGGGCCGGACGGGAAATTGACGACTGCCAATACCGCCTACTTGCACGATATCGGCACGGCCAATCCGAAGGACCGCGCCTCCAAAGGCGACGCCCGCGCCCGGTTCACAAACCCGCGGACGCCCAAACAGTGGGATACGCCGACGCTGCGCGGCGTATGGGCGACAGCCCCGTATTTGCATGACGGCAGCGCGAAAACGATCGAGGAAGCAATCCGGCGCCATCGGACGAAAGAAATGCAAACATTGACGCCGGGAGAAATTGCGGCCATTGCGGCCTATGTCCGCTCGCTGCAATAGTGAGAGTGATGGGTGAGGAAAAGGGTGCTTTTCTTTCTGCAGGGCAGAAGATCGCACGTCATAAAGGAAGGTGTCCCACGCGTGTTGGGGACACCTTTTTCCTTGTTGTTTTGGCCGTACATAGCGCTTATCGTGCATAAACAAACGCCAGAATGAGAAAGCCCACGAATCGAAAGAGGCAGGCGGTTGTATTTCAATAAAGAGCTTTTTGCAGCACGCGGAGATTCTCGGCCATAAGAGCAAAGTAATCTTTGTGGGCTTTTCGATCTTCATCGGTCAGCGATTCCAAGTTATGCAGACGGAGCGGCTTGGCGCCGATTTCGTTCTGAATCACTTCCGCCGTTTTGGGATGAACATTTTGTTCGAAAATGACATAGCGGATGTGATGCTGTTTGGCTGTCTGGATGAGCTGAGTCAGCTCTTTTTGCGATGGTTCGTTGCTCGGAGAAAGCCCGGAAACGCTCAGCTGTTTGATTCCGTAGCGATCTTCCCAATATCCGTAAGCTTGATGGGAAACGAGTATCTCTTTTCTGGGAGCTTTCTCCACTGTTGAACGGAATTGCCCGTCAAGGCGCTCGAGTTTCATCTTTAACGTTTCAAAGTTTTGCATAAACAGGTCTTTTTTTTCAGGTTTCAGTTCCATCAGCAAATCGCGGATGTTCTCGGAGATCGAAATGGATCGGATGGGGTCAAGCCATACGTGAGGATCTTTGTCTCCGTGTTCATGGCCATGTTCTTCCTCATGTCCCTCTCCGTGTTCATCTTTGTGCCCTTCGCCATGCGCATGCTCCTGTTCATGGTTCGATTCAAGCAATTCGATGCCGTTTGTGGCAACGAGAAATCGGACGTGCTCATTTTGTAATGTTTCCTGCAGTTTTTCGGCGAACGGTTCCATCCCGTGGCCAATGTAAATGAAGGCGTCCGCATCGGCAATCTGCTGCACGGTTTTGGGTGTCGGTTCGAACGTATGGGCTTCTACTCCCGGCGGGTAAACGCTTTTGACGTTCACGGCGTCGCCGCCGATTTTTTTCGTAAAGTCTTCAAGCGGATAGACGGTTGTATAAATCGTCAATGGGTCGTTCGATGTTTGGGCCTTATGTGCCTCCGGTTTTGCTTGGCAGCCGTATAGCCAGGCGCTTGCCGCCAAAAGGAAAGACAAAAGAATGGATGGTAGTCTCATATTGAACTCCTTTCTGGGCTCAAGATGTCCGCATTTATTATATCGTAATCATTACGATTTACAGGATTAATCATACCTGAATCCGTGACAGAAGTGTATCAAAAATGCTGGGAAACCCAATCGTGTCGAGACTTCGACTCCATTTCGAATGTTCACCTATTAGGTGAAGAACCCCGAGTGCAATATTTTGTTGATTGATCCAGTTTTCTTGG
>NZ_JAFWFM010000111.1:0-15826 GCF_017515625.1 Geobacillus sp. | reverse complement strand
TGGTGGTCAAGGCATCGACAATATGAATGAGATGCTTGATGACCGGTTTGGAAAGCTGCAGCGTCAACCCCAGCGTGAAGAAAAACTTGTGGATTCCTTGGTGATGTGCTAATCTATTCATGAGACATGAACCTCCTTGTGTGAATGGGTTTTGAGCACATCTATTTTACCCAAGGAGTCCGGTTCATGTCTCCTTTTTTGTTTAGTTGTCAATTTATGTAAGTGAATTTGCTCATCTACAGTAATGATAAATTTTGTTTTCGCAAAGGATGACAACGATGACATTCAAGCCGGTTGAAATTTGTGTGTACGGGGCCGACATCATTTGTCCGTCGTGCGTGCAGCTGCCGTCGTCGAAGGAAACGTATGAGTGGCTCGAGGCCGCGCTGCGCCGCAAATATCCCGACCAGCCGTTTGTGATGACGTACGTCGACATTTTCGCGCCGCCCGCTGACGATGAGGCAAAGCGGAAACTGGCGCAGACGATCGTTGAGGAAGATTGGGTGTACCCGGTCGTGGTCGTGGAAGGGGAAGTCGTGGCCGAAGGCAATCCGCGGCTGAAGTCGATTTATGCGGAAATGGAGAAATACGGCTACCGCTCATCGTAAGCGGCAGGTGAACGCCATCTAAAGAGAAGGCGGGGAGTCCTCCGCCGCTTTTGTTGGCGTGAATGAACAGGAAGCCAAAGCGGCCGCCTGCTCAGCAGGTTAATACCCATGATGGTACTTGTACATCCATAAAATGCCCGACTTTAACAGGCGCGGCACGCGTCCGGTGAGCGGGCGGTCCGCGACGAGGCCGAAGCCGTGTTTTTTGCCGAGTGAGCCGAGAATGCCTTTCAGCTTGATCGGCGGGAATTCGCTCGGCGGCTCTTCGCCGTTCCACCGTTTTTGCAGCACTTGGACGATTTGCTCCGCCTGCGCTTCGGCGAGCTGGGCGCTTGGCAAATGCGGCAGGCTTGTGTCCAGTTTCGTAAGCCGCCAATGCCATAAACATAAAAAACATCCATGAGTAAGCTTTTACTCGCCACCCAAACATAAAAATAACCGCTCATGGATTCATTATTTTCACGGAAAAGTATAGCGAATTGTGACAAAAGAACAACAATTTTTCTGGACGGCCGCCTTGGAGGCGCATAAGCTGACAAACCGCATCGTTTGGCGCTGAGAGCGCTCAACCGAAGCGGCATGGCGGCTTCCCTGTCGACGGTCGGCGTCGTGCGTTCAGCGTCATGCCGTCGCTTGCGCCTTTTCTCAACTTGAGAAACCTTGCGCCAGCGCTTTTGATTTTCTCAAACTGGAGGGACGCTCTTTTTCCGCGCCCTTCTCGTGAGCATGTCCGTTGACGCCGCGCCGCAAAACGGCTACGATGGGAAGCAGGAAGGTGAACAGGCGATGATTTTGCCGGTCATAGAATTTTGCATCAGCAACTTGGCGAGCGGGTCGTACAAAGCGATGGAAATGCTTGAAAAAGACCCGAATTTGGACATCATCGAATACAGCTGCTTAAGCTATTGCACGCGTTGTGCGGAAACGTTGTTTGCGCTCGTCAACGGCGAATTTGTCAGCGGTGAGACGCCGGAGCAGCTGGTGGAAAATATTTATAAACATTTGGAAGAAAATCCGATGTTTTGACTGAAAAAAGGAGGATGCCTGCAAGCGGCATCCTCTTCAATGTATATGAAAAAACGGGGGATATTCCCATTTTGTCCACACAAAGGATTCAATATACGCAAAAGGTGAAAAATTTTTCGGGAGGGCATATCGTGCGATCGTTTTCGTTTACGAAAATGCATGGGTTAGGAAATAGTTATATTTACGTCGATTTGTTTCGGGAAACGTTGCCGGAAGACGAGTTGCCGGCGATCGCCCGCCGCGTGTCGGATGTCAACACCGGCATCGGTTCGGATGGCTTGATCCTCATTTGCCCGTCCGATGAGGCGCCGGTGAAAATGCGCATCTTTAACAGCGACGGCTCGGAAGGGAAAAACTGCGGGAACGGCTTGCGCTGCGTGGCAAAATATGCGTATGAGCACGGCCTCGTCCGCGGCCGCTCGTTTTTGATTGAAACGCTCTCCGGGCTTGTCGAGGCGGAAGTCGCTGTCCAAAACGGCAAGGTAGCGAGCGTGACCGTCGATATGGGCGAACCGCGCCTCGCGCGGAGCGCTATTCCGATGGCCGGGCCGGAAGCGGCGCAGGTGGTCGCCGAGCCGTTTGTGGTAAACGGGCGCGAATATACAATTACCGCCGTTTCGATGGGAAACCCGCACGTCATTTTTTATGTCGAGGACATTGACGAAGCGCCGGTGACGACGCTCGGCCCGCTTGTCGAGAAAGATCCGCGCTTTCCGGAAGGGGTGAACGTCGAGTTTGTCGAAGTCGTCAATGAACGCGAGCTTCATTTCCGCGTCTGGGAGCGCGGCTCCGGCGTGACGCAGGCGTGTGGAACCGGAGCGTGCGCGGCCGTCGTCGCTTCGGTGTTGAACGGCAAAACGGCGCGCGGAGTGGAAACGGTCGTCCATTTGGCCGGCGGCGATTTGCGCATCGTCTGGGGGCATGACGGGCGTGTACGCATGACCGGGCCGGCGGAGACGGTGTGCACTGGCGTGTATTTTTACGAAAGCGGGCAGAACGGTTGAGCACCCGGATGGGAAAGCGGTATACTATAAGCAAAGAGAAAAAAGAGGCAAAACGAGACCGGTTGGAAAGACGAGAACATGGAAAGGAGAGAGTCCAATGGCGGAAGCGATCGTGACGCTGACCGAAGCGGCGGCGTTTCAAATTAAGGACATGATGAAGGAGCAGGAAGAAGAGCACGCCTACCTGCGCGTCGGCGTCCATGGCGGCGGCTGCAGCGGGCTGTCGTACGGCATGGGCTTTGAGCACGAGCGGCGCGATGATGATATTGAATTCGAACAGCACGGGATTAAAATTTTGGTCGACCGCGACAGTGCCCCGATTTTGCGCGGCACGGTCATCGACTACAAGCAGTCTTTGCTTGGTGGCGGGTTTACGATCAACAACCCGAACGCCATCGCAACATGCGGCTGCGGCTCGTCGTTCCGCACCGCAACGAACGCCGGCACGCCGGAGCAATGTTAGCCGAATGGCATGAAATGCGCTGTTCAACGTATCAATCGTCCCCGGCGCACCGGGGCAATGCCGAGTGAACGGCTGAAGCCGCCCGTCGCCGGAGGCCGTTTCCAGACGGCCGTCAAAGGAAGGGGGAGCGCCGATGAAAGGGCAGTTGAATTTGTTGCTGGCGCTCGTGTTGGCGCTTGTCATCGCTCTTATGGCAGTGGCCAATGTCGAGCAAGTGACGATCCATTATTTGGCCGGTGAAACCCGCCTGCCGCTCATTGTCGTCATTTTCGGATCGGCGATTGTTGGCGGTCTCGTTGTCGGCATGCTTGGTTGGGTGCGCTTGTTCAGCTTGCAGCGGCGGTTGAAGGCGGCGGAAAAGAAAAATGAGGAACTGGCAGCGCTTTTGGAGCAAACAGAGCGGCTGGATACGGCGGCCGCGAAAGAATAGCGCAATGAAAAACGAGCCCTGCTGCGACCGGGCGGCGGTTTCCGCCCGATTTGGCAGGGCGCGTTTTTTTTTGCGTCAAACATTCTGGTTCCGTCGGGCTGTTGTTTTGGCAAGTACTGTTTTTCGTTCGTGTTATAGGCGAATCCGTTTCGGCGGTCGCCGCTTTTTTGCCGCTTAAAAGAGCGACGTGGAGTGCGCCGGCTGCATCCGCGCCGTCGGGTCGATGTACGTTTTCGCGCTGCTGATGGCGATCGGCGCTTCACCGAAGCCGCAGGCGATCAGCTTGATTTTGCCGTCGTATGTGCAAATGTCGCCGGCCGCATACACGCCGGGGATGTTCGTTTCCATGCGCGAGTTGACTTTGATCGCATTTTTTTCGATGTCAAGCCCCCAGTTTTTGATCGGGCCGAGCGACGAAATAAAGCCGTAGTTGACCACGACGGCGTCGACATCGATCGTTTCTTTCGCGCCTTCTTTCACATGCTCGAGGACGACCTGGCGGATGCCTTGGTCATCGCCGATGAGCTCGACCGGCACAAACGGCGTTTTCACGTGCACGCTTGACTTCATCAACTGTTCGACGCTATGTTCATGGGCGCGGAATTTGTCACGGCGATGCACAATCATGACGCTTTCGGCGATCGGTTCGAGCATGAGCGACCAGTCGACGGCCGAATCGCCGCCGCCGCAGACGAGCACGCGCTTTCCGGAAAACTGCCCCAAGTCGTTGATGAAGTAATGTAAGTTTTTTCCTTCATAGCGGGGAGCGCTTTCGATTTCGAGCCGACGCGGCTGAAAGGCGCCGTTTCCGGCGGTGATGATGATCGTTTTCGAATAATGGATTTGTTGATTGGTGACGAGTTTAAACGTTCCGTCCCCCTGCTTTTCGAGCGTGTCGACCGACTCGTTCAGGCAGACGGTCGGCGAAAATAGGTCCATCTGCTCTTTCAGCTGGTTGACAAGCTCTTGGGCGCGCACTTTCGGAAACCCGGCGACATCGTATATGTATTTTTCCGGATACAACGCAGCCAGCTGCCCTCCAAGCTGCGGAAGGCTTTCGATAATTTTCACTTTCATTTGCCGCAAGCCGCCGTAAAACGCGGCAAACATCCCGGTCGGCCCGCCGCCGATGATCGTGACGTCATAAAGATTCCGATCCTCTTTCACCGACATTCCTCCCCGCATATAAATAATGGCCTTACAAGTTTATCTTACCATAAATGCGCGCCGTTATAACGGAGAATTTTTGCCGGGCCGGCGGAAAAAAAGGGCTTGAAAAGAGGCAAAAAAAGAACTAATATGGTTGTGGATAGATTGTTAATTTTTTGTGACAATCTGTCGACATTTTTTTGAAGGTTAACGTGAATACTTTCACAAACTTCGCTCAATAAAAATGGGGGCCGAAGCAAAAGCTATCAGAAACGTGTGGAAAAAAATTAAAAAGGGTGGAAGTGATTCAAGTGAGAAAACCAAACGTTGTCATTTTAGGGGCTGGCTATGGCGGGCTCATGACGACCGTCCGCCTGCAAAAACTTGTCGGGGTGAACGAGGCGAACATTACGCTTGTCAACAAACATGACTACCATTATGAAACGACATGGCTCCATGAAGCGTCGGCCGGCACGTTGCACCATGACCGCGTCCGCTATCCGATCCGCGACGTCATTGATCGCAGCAAGGTGAAATTCGTCCAAGATACGGTGACGAAAATCGTGCCGGGCGAAAAGAAAGTGCTGCTTGAAAATGGAGAGCTGACGTACGATTATCTCGTCATCGCCCTCGGATTCGAATCGGAGACGTTCGGCATCAAAGGGCTGAAAGAGTACGCGTTCTCGATCGCCAACATCAACGCGGCGCGGCAAATCCGCGAGCATATCGAGTACCAGTTTGCGACGTACAACACGGAAGAGGAAAAGAAAGACGAGCGGCTGACGATCGTGGTCGGCGGGGCCGGGTTCACCGGCATCGAGTTTTTGGGCGAGCTCGTCAACCGCATTCCGGAGCTGTGCCGCGAATATGACGTCGATCCGCACAAAGTGCGCATCATTTGCGTCGAAGCGGCGCCGACCGCGCTGCCGGGCTTCGATCCGGAGCTTGTCGAATACGCGGTGAGCCAGCTCGAGCGCAAAGGAGTGGAGTTTAAAATCGGCACCGCCATTAAAGAGTGCACGCCGGATGGCATCATTGTCGCGAAAGGTGATGATGTCGAGGAAATTAAAGCCGGCACGGTCATTTGGGCGGCCGGCGTGCGCGGCAGCCGCGTCATCGAGGAATCTGGGTTTGAAGCGGCGCGGGCGCGCATTAAAGTGGACCCGTACTTGCGTGTCCCGGGGCATGAAGACATTTTCGTCGTCGGCGACTGTTCGCTCGTCATTGATGAAGAAACGAACCGCCCGTATCCGCCGACGGCACAAATCGCCATGCAAGAAGGCCAGCTGTGCGCGAAAAACTTGGCGGTGCTCATCCGTGGACAAGGGGAGCTGGAGCCGTTTAAGCCGGATATTAAAGGGACGGTTTGCTCGCTCGGCCATGACGATGCGATCGGCGTTGTGTTCGGCAAAAAGTTGTGGGGAACGAAAGCGAGCTTCATGAAAAAAGTCGTCGACAACCGCGCTTTGTATTTGATCGGCGGTGCATCGCTCGTCATGAAAAAAGGGAAATTCAAGTTTTTCTGATGAAGGCCAAAAGAGGGCGCTCCCATCGCCAGGGGCGCCTTTTCTCATGGATGTTTCCGTTCGGGCCGGCTCTTTTTTATATGGCGGCTGACAGGGAACGGCTGCTTTCTTGTCGAAATACAAACAGGAACAACGATGGGAAAAGGATGAGGATGATGGACCACAAACGCGGAAACGTATGGATTGCCTCGGCCGGGCTTGTGATCAACGAAGCGGGCGAATGGCTTGTCGTCAAGAAAGCCTACAGCGGGCTGAAAGGCAAATGGTCGTTGCCGGCTGGATTCGTCAAGCCGGGGGAGATGCTTGACGAGGCGGCCGTCCGCGAAGTGAAAGAGGAGACGGGAATCGACGCCGAGCCGGTCGTGTTTCTCGGTTTGCGCACCGGGGTCATCGACGGAGAGATCAGCGACAATTTGGCGATGTTTCTTCTCCGCCCATTGTCGGCCGCCATTACCGTGCAGGCGGGCGAATTGTCGGCCGCTGCTTTTTTAAGCAAGGCGGCGTTCCGCGACGGCCCGAACACGTCCGGGCTGCTTCGCTATTTATTGGCGCTTGAGCCACTCGTCTCCCTTCCCCCGCATAACGGGCTGAACCCGGGTGATCCGGTTTGGGTACACGAAGTACCGCCTTTACTTAAAATCGTCAAAATCATAAGAATAATGGAGAAAATGAAAGCGAGGCGCCGATGTATTCGATTACATGAACGAAAACAGAGAAGAATCGCTATTTTTTACAGAAAATTTTGATATATTAACAAAAAAGAAGTGGAGGGGAAGAAGAATGGCACAAACGGCGACGACGACCGATTGCGTGTACTGCGGTGGCCACGGATACGTCCAGCTTTTGCTCGGCGGATCGGAAACGTGCTGCGGCTGCCAAGGGACGGGAAGCGAGACGGAAGACGACGATGAGCATTGACTTGTCATCCGCCCATCCAGTACACTGAAAAAGGGTGTAAGGTAGGGAAGGGCGGATGCAAATGAGTTTGCCGGTTGTACTCATTTCGATGCTTTTATTTTTCGTCTTATTTTTCGGCATCGGATTTTTGTTAAATATGTTGTTGCGCATGACATGGATCATGGCTGTTTGCTTTCCGGTCATTGCGGTGTTCATTATTGACGATGTGCCATGGAAGCAGTATTGGACCGATCCGGCCGCCTCGTTTTCGGCGCTCGGCCGGAAAATCGCCTCGCTGGAAACGGCTGATTTGTTGATTTTGGCGAGCGGCTTTGCCGGCGCCCTTTGCGCCGGATGGGCGATCCGCACGCTGCGGGCGAAAGGCTATCAAATGTTCTAAGACATTTCGGATCGATCATGCTGCCCGATCGGTTGTATTTTTCGCAAAAGGGTATCAAAGGTGTTCAGGCGTCTCCGCGCAAGCGGGGGCGTTTTTTATTTTTGCGCGCCACCGTGTCTGCGGCGGCGTTTTTTCATGTTGCGGCGATGCCGGAGGGCGCCGCGGAACAGGCGCTTGGAGTCCGGTGTCATGCGTTTTTTCGATTGGCCCGCCGTTGCAATGAATATTTCGATTTTGGTTGGAGATAAATAGAGGTGTGAGAGGAGTTGAGATCATTGGATAGGTTCAGGCAGTTTGCACGCCGGACCGCGATGACGGTGTTGTTTTTCCTAGCGCTCACCGCGACGTTCCAGTCTGTTTCCGGAGTCGAGGCGGAAACGGTTCTCCGCTCCTTGTCGAGCGCATTATTGGTCGAGCATGAGCCGAGTGGCGGGACAAACGGCCGCCCGAAAAGCGGCAGTCGCTCCGCCCCGCGGCTTGAGGATCATTTTGACTGGTCAAAATATCCTTCCGTTGAAGTGGTCGCCACCGGCTATACAGCCGGCATTGAATCGACCGGGAAAACGCCTGATCACCCTGAGTATGGCATCACGTACTCCGGCGTCCGCGTGAAGCGCGACCTTTATTCGACGATTGCTGCCGATTTATCGATCTTTCCGATCGGCACGATTTTGTTCATCCCCGGATACGGGTTCGGCGTCGTCGCCGACAAAGGCGGGGCGATCAAAGGCCATCATCTTGATTTATATTATGAAACGGTCGAAGATGTCTATAAATATTGGGGAAAAAGGAAAGTGCAAGTTTACATTATCCAAAAAGGGGACGGCAAGCTGTCGGAGGAAGAATTGACGCGGTTGAACGAGGATGAAACGATGCAAGTGTTCCGGCAGCAATATTTGGAATCGAAAAGTTAAAGGAGGGCTCCCGCCCGTCAGCCGCCAAGGAGCGGATCGCTGTCGTCAGCGGGAGGAAACAGCGCCGGATGCAAAAGCGGCGACAATTTTTTAATCCGACCAAGAGGCGCGGAGACGGACGGCAATAGAGCGCTTCTTCCAACACGTGGATGCGCCCGGCATGGACCGCCTCAGTCTTGTCGGCGTGCGGGCGCGCGATAACGGCGTTGGCGTTCATGTTTTTCGTCTGCACGCCGACCCAAACGAGCAGGACGTGCGACGGGTTGCGGGCGACGACGTCTTCCCATTCCGTCTGGACGCTCGCTTCTGGAAGGTCGGCGAACACGTTGTGCCCGCCGGCGAGTTCGCTTAGTTCGCTCAGCCAGTTTGCCCCGCCCGGCGTGAAAATCGGCCGCGGCCACCATTCCCAATAGAGGCGAGCCGGCTCCGCCACCGTTGCGGCCCGCTCGCGGTATTCGCTGAGAAATGCGCGGTAGCGGCGGACGAGGTCGGCCACTTTTTTCGTTTCGCCAAGCGCCTCGCCGAGCTGAAGGAGATCGTTGGCGATGTCCTCAAGCGAATTCGACGCCAGCACGAGATGCGGGAGCCCGCGCCGTTTGAGTTCCTCGACGTTGCGCTCCATGCCGGGCACGCTTAAAGAGGCGACGACCAGGTCAGGCTTGAGCGCCTCGACGCGGTCCATATCAATGTGCAAATCCGGCCCGACGTTTGGCAGCTGCTTCACCTCGGGCGGCCAGTCGGACGAATCGTCGACGGCGGCGACATCGTCAAGGCGGCCGAGATAGGCGAGCAGTTCGGTGTTGCTTGGACATAAGGAAACGATTTTCAACGGCATCGGTCCTTTCTGCATCGGAGTATGGTTATCCATTCGCCCCATCCCGCCTTTTTCCCTCTTTCGCCCCCCTTGTTTTTAAATATGGGGAATTCATCCATTAGATGATCGAAATAATTGGCTTGTTTCGCTATAATGAAGACGGGAAGGCATAATCATAGAAAGGATGAGACGATGTTTACGGTAAAGCCATTGCCGTCTGTCGAAACGAACGAGGAAGCGTTGGTCATCGGCTTGTTTGAAGGGGGGCAGCCGTTTGCCGGCCTTGCCGACGAGTATGACGCCCGCCTTGGCGGACAGCTGTCCGGACTGTGGAAGGAAGGCGACATTTCCGCGAAACGGGGGAGCATCGCCGTGATTCACCCGCTTTTGCCGGCCGGGGCGAAACGACTCTATTTTGTCGGGCTCGGCAAAAAAGAGGAGCTGACGTTTGCGCGGCTGCGCGAGGTGTTCGGCAAGCTGTTTCGCGCGTTGAAGCAGGCGAAGCGGACGAAAGCGGCGGTCGCGCTTGACACGTTTACGGCCGGGGACGTCGACGAAAACGAAGCCGCGCATGCGCTTGCTGAAGCGTATTATTTGGCGACGTATGAGTTCCCGGGATACAAGCAAAACAGGCGAGAGCGGGACTATGAGATGAAATCGCTCACCGTTTATACGGGGGCGGACGCAGCGGACATCGAGGCGAGCTTGTTCGTCGGTTCGGTATACGGGAAGGCGACGAACTCGGCGCGCACGCTCGTCAACACGCCGGGGAATTTGCTGACGGCGTCCGATTTGGCGGATTATGCCGTAAAGCTCGCTGACCGATACGATTTTGACTATGAAATTTTGGAGAAAGAAGACATGGAGCGGCTCGGCATGGGAGCGCTGCTCGCGGTCAACCAAGGGTCGAAGCAGCCGCCGAAATTGATCATGTTGAAATATCAAGGGAAAGAAAAATGGGAAGACGTGATCGCCCTCGTCGGCAAAGGGGTGACGTTCGACACAGGCGGCTACTGCCTGAAGCCGCGCGACAGCATGGTTGATATGAAAACGGATATGGCCGGCGCGGCGGCGGTGTTCGGGGCGATGGAAGCGATCGGCGAACTGCGGCCGGAACAAAACGTGCTCGCCGTCATCCCGGCGACTGACAATATGATCAGCGGCGAGGCGTTCAAACCGGATGATGTCATCACATCGCTGTCCGGAAAAACGATCGAAGTCCGCAACACGGACGCTGAAGGACGGCTCATTTTGGCCGATGCGGTGACTTATGCGAAACAGCACGGCGCCAGCTATATCATCGATGTCGCCACGCTGACAGGCGGAGTGATCGTCGCCCTTGGCACGGACAAAACAGGAGCGATGACGAACAACGAGGCGCTGTTTGAGCAGCTGCTGGAAGCATCGATGGAAACCGGGGAGTTCATTTGGCGGCTGCCGATCACCGAACACGACCGCGAGCGGGTGCGAAGCAGCAAAATCGCCGATTTGAACAACTCTCCGGGGCGCGAAGGGCACGCCATTATGGGCGGGGCGTTTATTGGCGAGTTTGCCGAAGACACCCCGTGGGTGCATTTGGACATTGCCGGCACGGCGACTGCAAAGAAAGATGGCGACCTCGGCCCGGCTGGGGCGACGGGTGTCATGGTGCGGACGCTCACCGCGTTTGTTGAACGGTTTGAATAAGCAAGACGCAAGCGGCGCTGCGATCGCCTAATTCAAGCAGGACGGGCTGAGCCGGCGGCCGCGCGATGTCGAATGGGAAAGCCGAAGCAAATGTGCATAGCTTCGGCTTTTGTTTGGCACGCTACATAATATATGGGCAGGAAAAGCGAACAAAATGTAAAGGTAATGTAAATTTTGTGTAAAATTTTTGATTGTCTTATTGTAAATGCTGTGTAAATTACTACAATAAGTAGCGGTGATTTTCGAATTCTGAGATGGAGGGTGGTCTCAATGATCTTTTCCCCAAAAAAGGACGTTTTCTTCGACATGTTGTTTAAGATTTCGGAAAATGTCAAGGAAGCAGCCCAATACTTTGTTGAGTATAAAATCCGAGGCGTGAGCGACTTGAAAGAATTCGCCCGCGTCATGAAAGAGTATGAACGGAAAGGCGATTCGTTCATCCATGAGCTTGTCGTCCAATTGAACAAAACGTTCATTACGCCGATTGAACGGGAGGACATCCATCAGCTGGCGATGAAAATGGATGATGTGCTTGACGGGCTTGAACAATGCTCCGCCCGGTTTGAAATGTTCTCATTCACGGACATTGACGAACATATGGTGAAGTTCTTCGACTATATTTACCAAAGCACGATCGAAATCGTTCATGCGCTCGAACTGCTGTCGCACAAAAAGTTGCTTGACATGCGCCAGCACGCCATTAAAATCAAGGATTACGAAACGAAATGCGACGAAATTTTGCGCGCTTCGATCAAAAACTTGTTTGTGACGCAAAAAGACCCGATTAAGCTCATCCAATACAAAGAGCTTTACGAAATGTTGGAAGAGATTGCTGACAGCTGTGAAGATGTCGCGAATACGCTCGAGACGATCATTATGCGCAACGCGTAAAAGGGGACGTTGTTTTTATGGATATGATTTTAGTCTTGACGATATTCATTGTGGTTTTCGCGTT
The DNA here is from genome assembly GCF_017515625.1 of Geobacillus sp. Lineage (NCBI taxonomy): Bacteria > Bacillati > Bacillota > Bacilli > Caryophanales > Anoxybacillaceae > Geobacillus > Geobacillus sp. The sequence continues at coordinate 3,954 of NZ_JAFWFM010000111.1, read as the reverse complement.
GGCGTTTGACTTTATTAACGGGTTCCACGATACCGCGAACGCCATTGCGACGTCGGTGTCGACGAGAGCGCTCACGCCGCGCCAAGCCATTATTTTGGCTGCAACGATGAACTTTATCGGCGCGCTCACCTTCACCGGTGTCGCGAAAACGATTACGAAAGACATTGTCGATCCATTCACCCTTGAGAACGGTTCTCTCGTCATTTTGGCAGCGCTGGTTGCTGCCATTGCCTGGAACTTAATTACGTGGTATTATGGCATTCCGAGCAGCTCGTCGCATGCACTCATCGGTTCGGTCGCCGGGGCAGCCATTTCCGCCGCTGGCTGGGATGTAATCCATTACCAAGGTTTTCTTAAAATTTTGGAATCATTGATTATTTCTCCATTTTTGGCGATGGGTGTTGGGTTTGTCATTATGAGTTTGTTTCGTTTCTTATTTAAAGACGCCAATTTAACAAGAACAACCAAAGGGTTTCGTCTATTTCAAGTTGTAACGGCTGCATTGCAGGCGTATACGCATGGAACGAATGACGCCCAAAAAACGATGGGCATCATTACGATGGCGCTGATCGCTGCCGAAATGCACCACTCAGATGTCGTGCCGGAATGGGTGCGCATTTCTGCCGCCTTAGCCATGGGATTGGGGACGGCTGTCGGCGGATGGAAGATCATCAAAACGGTCGGTGGAAAAATTATGAAAATCCGCCCTGTCAATGGGGCGGCAGCGGACTTATCCTCGGCGCTCGTCATTTTTTCCGCCACGTTGTTGCATTTGCCAGTCAGTACGACGCACGTCATTTCCTCGGCCATCATGGGGGTCGGCGCCGCCCAACGGGTGAAAGGCGTCAAATGGGGCGTCGCCCGCCGCATTGTGCTGACATGGATCATCACCTTGCCAGTGTCAGCGTTGATTGCTGGGTTTGTGTACCAGGTTCTCCGTTTATTTTTCTAACGAATGAAAGAGGGTGTCCCAACAGATCGGGACACCCTTTCTTATTGTTTTTCCTATGTTGTGTTTTGTTTAAGGAAAATTTCCCTTTTGGGTCAGACTCTTTTCGTGTTTAGGCCGCCGAACGGTCCGCGGCGGAGGAGCGTCCGATCGCCCGGCAAATCCTTGGGGCGATCAAGCCGGCGACGATCGACAACAAAATGTCTTTCGGCAGCGGGGCAAGCATCCAGCCCCACACCATGCCGTACGAAAGCCCTTCCGGCGCTTCCGCCCATAGTTTGTACGCCATGTACATCCAGTTCGTGCCGATGACATAGTTGATGACCATGCCAACGAGTGCGGCGGTGACGAAACGAGCTTTTGACGCCGGCTGCGGGCCGCGGTTGATGACCCATCCGGTCGCATAAGCGGCAACGATAAACGAAAGAATGAAGCCAAATGTCGGTTGGAAAATCATCGACAGTCCGCCGTTGAATTTAGCAAACACCGGCACACCGGCGAGGCCGACGAGCATGTACACAATCATCGCCACCGCACCGAGCCGCCGCCCGAGCACCGCTCCGGCCAAGACGCAGAAAAACGTCTGCAGCGTAATGGGAACACCGCCGACGACAAGAAACGGCGCCCACGACGTAATGTTCGCCCCGATCGCCATCAAGGCGACGAACATGGCGGCGAGCGTCATGTCAATCGGTCGAAGCGAAGTCCGTCGCTCCATATGTAAACCTCCTTTTTTTGTTCGTTAACAAAATCGTACCGAACAATCGCTAGGCTGTCAATTCTCTTTTTTCGGCGGATGATAAAGCGGCTTGGGGGGATGATAAAGAAAAAACGACTCCTCGAGCGCTTCATGTGGACAACGCGGCGAGGAGCGTGAAAGGAGGTCTTGTCAATGGATCGGTTCGTGCCGGATGAGGAGCTGAAACGGGCGAGCAAAATCGGAGCGAACGAAGACATCATTCATACGAGCAAAAATGACGAGGGCTACGATTTGCGCACCCGGCGGAAATCGGGGCTCGGCAGCCGACGGATGAAAACGGCAATGCGTGAAAGAAGGGGCGCGGATGGACGGATAAGAAAATCGTCTTGGTCCGGAAAGATCGAGCGAAAAAAGAGGAAGATGGCCGTCTCCCCATCGTGTTCCCTTAGAGTGGTTTCGTCGTTCTGATAAAATGCTGCGGGCTCGAATGCTGTACTCACATTTCGCACCCTCCCAACGAAAATCGGGAGGATTTTTTGTGTCCATCGTCGAATGAATCCTTGACATACAAGGAAAGTGAAGGAGTTTTTCTCTCATGAACGTTCAAGTCAAAAAGGTCTATCGCAATTATTATTTGAATATAATAAGTGCCCTATTCAAGAAACTGGGCCTGCCCCAATTGATTGACCATCTCGTTCCCGTTGATCCACAGTGCCAGACTCGAGTCAGCGATGCCGTTCAGGCCATCCTCTACAATGTGTTTGACGGCCGGCAAGCCCTCGTTCACGTGGAACGATGGGCTCAGGAGATCGATCTAGAGAAACTCATCCGTCCCGGTCTCCATCCTTCCTGGTTGAACGACGATGCCTTGGCTCGTCATCTCGACCGCTTGTATGAGGCCGATATTCACAAGGTGATCAGCACTTGCTTGATTCACATTTATCGCAAAGAAGGCCTTTCCCTCCGAGCCTTTCACGCCGATACGACGGACAAGACGGTTTACGGCGCGTATGAATCGGCCTCATTAGAGGCTTTGCAGATCACACATGGCTATAACCGCCATCATCGTTGGCAAAAACAGATCGGCTTCGGACTGGTCGGCAACGAGGACGGCATCCCGTTTTACGGCGATGTGCACGACGGCAACCTGCCTGACAAAACGTGGAATCCGGAGGTGCTGTCCCGTGTCCACGAACAGCTCAAACAAGCCAAGATGGAAGACGAATGGATTTACGTGGCCGATTCCGCCGCGATGACAAAAGACACTCTGGCGCAAACCAAAGCGGCCAACGCCTTTTTGATCACCCGAGGCCCTTCGTCGCTTCGGATCGTGAAACGGGCATTAGCGGAGGCCGATTCGCCTCACATCCCGTGGAGCGAACCCTTTACCCTGGCGGAGAGAAACGGCGCCACGTACCGGGTATGGGAAACATCCTCCACCTATGAAGGCCACCCCGTTCGGCTGATCGTCGTCGAATCGAGTGCGCTCGACCAGCGAAAAGGAAAGACGCTCGAAAAAGAACGAACCAAAGAAGCGGAGCTTCTTCGCGAGGAACAAGCCCATTGGGAGCGCCACCCTTTCTCGTGCCGGGAAGACGCCGAACAAGCCTTGGCGTCCCTCAAGACGTCCCTTCGCCCACGGTTTCATCAGGTCAAGGCCGCGGTCGAAGAGATCGTACGCCCGAAAAAACGGCGCGGACGGCCGAAAAAAGGGGCGGAACCCGAGATGGAGACGCGGTATCTCTTGCGCCTTGACGTCGAATTCGACCAAAACGCGTGGGAACAGGCAAGACGGAAAGCGTCCCGGTTTGTCCTCGTCACGACCGTTCCGAAGGAATGGAAGGGCCAACCCATGGATGCCCAAGAGATCTTGAAGCTGTATAAAGGGCAGATCTCGGTGGAAATGAACTTCGCTTTTTTGAAAGATCCGTTTTTCACGGATGAGATTTACGTCAAAAAACCAGAACGGGTCGCGGTATTGGGCTATTTGTTTCTGTTGGCCTTGGCGATTTACCGCGTTTTTCAGCGCCGAGTGCGTCAGTTTATTACTCCAGAACACCCGTTGAAGGGTCCTGGAGGCCGCAAGCTGACCCGACCGACGGGGCAGGCGATTTTCCAGCTGTTTCAATATGTGAACGTCGTCCTCCTGGAGCTGCCGGATGGACGCATCCAACGCTCACTGGATCGCTCCCTCACCCCTGAACAACGAAGGATTCTGCAGGGGTTGGGGCTGGATGAGAGCATTTACGTGTAACGTCATACGGAACGACCAGCGATGGTAAAAAAAGGATAGCCATCGCTCGTC
>NZ_JAFWFM010000110.1:0-8381 GCF_017515625.1 Geobacillus sp. | reverse complement strand
CTAGACGGTATATTGTTAGCTTATTCCCTGGTTACACTTGGGCTAGTTGAGCGCTAAAGCTCAACTAGCACCACGGGTATTATAATCAAAAAACGATTGTTGAGAATAAGTATAAAGCATTGGAAAACAAGGTTCATTCTAAAGATTCTACATGGGAAGAAGTGGTGAAATCTTTAAAAGAAATTGCTAAATTAGGATTTGATTTCATCATTGGTGATGATATTAAAACTTTATTGGATGGCAATGCTAGTACAATAGATAAATTGATTGCTTCCCTAAGCTTTATTCCAGGTGGTAAAGTTGTAAATGAGGGTGTTAAACTGAGTAAAATGGGGAGTAAAGTATTGTTGAGGCTTGATTTGCAATTTTTTGCTAGAGAAGCAGTACATTCTGTTATTAGATCTTTACCGGAAAATCCTAAAGATTTATTGAAGAGGGGATGGCAGGATGTAACTGATCCAAGAATGAAAGCAAATACTAAAATGAGAGAATATAAAGACCCTGTAACGGGTCTAAAAGTTAGATTTGACCCAGCAACGCCAGGAGCAAGTGGTTATGAAGGGAAAGATCATTATCATATATATAATCCTAATGCCACAGGAAAAAATGATATGTATTTGGACATAAATGGTAACCCGGTGGCAAAGGGATCAAAAGCTTCGCATATTGTGATTAATAGGGGGAAGAAATGATGAGAATATCTGATTTTCTTAAAAGATATAATTTACATGGGAGTTTAATTAATAATGTGGAATATGATTCCACTACAAAAAGAGTATCTATTGAAACTGAGTTATGTAAATGGCAGCAATTTGATTATGACGAAACTAAAGATCCTGAAATGATTGAGGGATTCATTGTTTTTGAAGATGTAACATATTTTGAAACAGATTGCGTTAAAGACTTTGATGCTGATGAAATATTGGAAGCGGTGCTTATTTCCGAAACTCCATCGCTTGAAAAAGTTAAAATAGTAACCGATGGGGTGAACATCATCATTATTGAGGCAGGGAATGTAGAGTGGCACTCACTTTGAGTTCAATGCTTGAGGAAAAGAACATTAAAATGTATACAGCGCATACAGTTGTATCGAACGATATTGCTTCATACAGTTTCGAGAAACAAAGGGAGGATGACATCACATATGAAGATGAACCGCCTCGCGAAATAAAGCTGGTGAAGGTGGATGGTACGTATGGAACGTATCGCGTCGAGGAGAAGATGAAGCCGAGTGATGTGGTGGGGTGTGCTTTGTTATCGTTTTACTTATAGCTTATTTTAGCTAAACAAAAGGCGGATCTCTCCGCCTTTTCGCACGAGATAGCAACTCAAAAGAATTTTGCACAAATTTTGCACAACACAAAAGAATGTGTCGCTCAAACATTAAAATATCAATACTTTTCGGTAAATGGTTATTATCCTCTCGGGCCGCTAGTGAAAACCCTTGCGATGCGGGGGTTTTTTCTTTATCTCCCGCCATATTCGCCGCAACTCACCCCGATCGAGCGTTTGCGGAAATGGCGGAAAGATCCTGTCATGGCGAATGTATTTCATAAAGAACGAAACGATATCATGCAAGCCTTTGATCGATGGCTTATATCCATGAACATCCGGAGAAGGTGCTGCAGCGCTTGGGGGATGGGGCGTGATGAGAAGTCCACTCTTCATGTTGCATGTATATACATAAAGAACGCCTGCTCGTGACGAAAGAAGCGGCTCTCTCACTAGTTGAGAGAGCCGCTTTTTTAGTAGAATAGAAGAAAAATAGAAACGAAGAATAACATTTCTATACGAAGGAGTTATTCCCATGTCATTGCACGATCTTTTCCGCCAAGTGATGGCCATTTACGAACAAGAAAAACGCGAAAAACTGTCAAAAGAGCGGCGGACGTTTCAGTTAGTGACGCGGGCGATTCCAGAGGCGTTGAAAGCGCTGCCGTTTCTGCCGCCTGATCGGTATATGGTGAAAGGGTCGGTCGGTCAAGGGAATTGGACCGACGTGCCGTGGGTGGCGGTGATGGACCAAGAAGTGACGGATTCGACGCAGCGAGGGTATTATATCGTCTACTTATTCAGTGAAGATAGGCGCCGCCTCTATTTGACGCTCGCCCAAGGGGTGACGGAGACGCCGAAAGACGAAATGGAGCGGGTGAAGCGGGACATCCGCCAACTCATTCCCGCCGGAGAGCGCGTGCGGACCGATGATGACATCCATCTTGGCGAAAGCAAACGGGCGAAAGACTACGAACGGTCGGTGGCGGCGTATATCGCCTATTCGTTTGACGATCTGCCATCCGATGAACAACTCGCGCGCGACCTCGAAACGATGATCGATTATTACCGACAGTATGTAGAGCGAACAGAACCAATGGCATCGCCCGAGCAGGTCTTTTCCTATCGGGAGGCGGTTGAGCATATTCATTCATACATATCCGCCAAAGGTTTTTATTACACAAAAGAGGAAGTGGCCAACCTCTTTCTATCGTTAAAAACAAAACCGTTTGTCATCTTGTCCGGCATTTCTGGAACGGGGAAAACGAAAATCGTTCAATGGCTCGCCGAGAGCGTCGGCGCCACGGAAGACAACGGCCGCTTCGCCTTGATCCCCGTCCGTCCGGACTGGAACGACGGCTCGGACTTGCTTGGCTATGTCGACATTAAAGGCGAGTTCAAGCCCGGGCCCCTTACGAACGTCATCATCGAAGCCGAGAACCATCCGGACAAACCGTATTTCGTCGTGTTGGACGAGATGAACCTCGCCCGCGTTGAGCATTATTTCAGCGATGTCTTAAGCGTCATGGAAAGCCGCCGCTGGGAAGACGGGCGCATCACCTCGTCACGGCTGCTGCCGCGAGAAACGGTGGGGCGCGACCTTTTTCTCCCACCGAACGTCTACATCATCGGCACGGTCAACATGGACGAGACGACCCACCCCTTCAGCAAAAAAGTGCTCGACCGCGCGAACACGATCGAGTTCAACCGTGTCCGTCTCGACCATCTCGACTTTTTGCGCGATGTGCCGACCGTTGTACCCCAACCTGTCGGGCAGGAGCTGTTCGCGGCGCGGTATTTGCATTTGAAAGATGTGTACGCACGCTGCCCAGAGCTTGTTGAAACGGTGACGAAACAGCTCGTGGACATCAACCACATCCTTGAGCCGCTCGGGGCGCACATCGGCTACCGCGTCCGCGATGAAATCTGCTTTTATCTTGCTTACAACGAAGAAGGAAAGCTGATGGAATTTGACAAGGCGTTCGACTATTGCCTGATGCAAAAAATGTTGCCGCGCCTTTCAGGAAGCGACGCGCGGCTCGAGCGGGCGCTCAAACAGCTGTTTGTCCTGTGCGCCGGTTTTGAACCGGATGGGGACTACAGCGGTGCGCTTGATGTGTCGTACGCCCGCTATCCAAAAAGCGCGGAGAAAATTTGGCGCATGCTGCGGAGGTTAGAGGACGATGGCTTCACTTCGTTCTGGCTCGGGGCGTGACGACTATGAGCTCGTCCATATCGAAACGGAACAGCTCACGCTCGTAATCAAAGGAAAGCCGTACCATGAACAATACGAAGGGCTTAAGCAGTACCGCCGCCTCGATTTCCACGAGACGATGGAGTTTTTCGCAAGCGGCGAAGGGGTGCGAAACGTCAAGCTGTTTGACGTGGACGCGGGGGCGCTTGTCGACTGGTCGGGCGGCCACCGCCCGATTTTCTTTGAAAACGGCGTCTATCAGCTGCTTGTCGTTCCGAAAACCGAGCGGGTGCTTACCTTTTATCATGAATCGCCAGCCATTCGGAACGCCATCAGCCTGGTGGACATCGGCGGACAGGCGGTGTTGATGGGCAACCTCTATTTCCCGAATGAAGTCGGGCTGTCGACATTCGAAATCCGCGACGGCCACCGCTCCGTTTTGGACGTGACGATCGAAATTTTTCCGACGAAATTGACCTACAAACAAGACTACCAGCGGCTGCTTGATGAAGTGAGCGAAGAAATTTACAACTTGGCGTTTCACTTTATCAAGCGCACATACCAGCGGGCGAAGGCGAAGCGCAGCGGCGCGCCGTCCCGAAGCGAATTTTTCCGGCTTATGGAGGCGCATATCGGCGATTTTTTGCAGGCCATTCGCCATATCGAGCGGCAGCCGCACCATCAACTGTCGACCGTCCATGTGAGGGTGCGCGGCGACCAGCTCGGCCGTTTGGATGCGGCAGGACGGAATGATTTGCGCAAGCGGCCGCATGTGTTCCGCGATGTCAACCGCGGCATCGACATTGGAAGTCGAACCGTCATGCCGCAATCGGGGCTCAAAGCGAAACAAGAACTGACGTACGACACGCTCGAAAACCGGTTTGTCAAATGGATGATGACGCGCCTTGCCGAGAAGCTGCGCGATTTGTTCGAACACGTGCAAGGGAAACAAAGACGGTACGAAACAGAACCGGATCCGGGTTTGCTTGAGCGCATCCAATCGATGATCCGCGCCCTCGAAACCCGTCTCCGCCACTCCTTTTGGCGGCCGATCGGGCGGCTTGACCGCTCTGTTGCGAGCCTCGTCCTGCAAATGGCGCCTGGATACCGCGACGCTTATCAGCTGTTTCTCCTCATCACCCGCGGCCTCGCCTTGCAGGGAACGCTGTACCGAATGTCCGTCAAAGACGTGGCGACGCTGTACGAGTACTGGACGTTTCTAAAACTCGGGCAGCTTCTCGGGAAAAAATACAGACTCATCAGTCAAAACGTCATCCAAGTGAACCGCTTGGGGCTGTTCGTCCATCTCGACAAAACCCGCTCCGCCAAGCAAGTGTACGAACATCCGCACACGGGCGAGCGAATCACGCTCACGTACCAGCTGTACGAAGGGAGGCTGCCGACCGTCCCGCAAATGCCCGACACGGTTTTGGCGATTGAAAAGAAGGGAAAAGACTATACGTTCAACTACATTTTCGATGCCAAATACCGCCTCGATTTCGCCGTTTCCGGCAGCGCGTATGAAAAACGGTACGGAATGCCAGGCCCGATGGAAGACGACATCAACACGATGCACCGCTACCGTGATTCCCTTGTCGCCCGCCGCGGCGGCCCGTACGAGCGCACCGCCTTTGGCGCCTACGTGCTCTTCCCGTGGCATGACGAAGACAGCTACCAAGCGCACCCGCTGTACAAAAGCATCAACGACGTCAACATCGGCGGCCTGCCGTTTTTGCCGAACGCCACCCGCCTGGTCGAGCAGTTCATCGAGCGGCTGATTGAAAAGAATCCCGAAGAACTGCAACACGAAGGCATCCTGCCGCAAGGGATCATCGAAGAATGGCGGTCGGCGTTCGATGAGCATGTGCTCGTCGGCATGGTGCCAAGCGCGCGGCATTACGAAGTCTATGTGAAGCACCGCTTCTACCACATCCCGGTCAAGCAGCTGAAAAAAGGCTGGCAAAACGCGCGCTACATCGCCCTTTACCCGAAGCGGGGAGCCGCCCCGCAAAACGGGGTCACGTGCTTTGGCAAAATCACCGCCGTGAACATCGTCAAACGCTCGGCCATCACCGAGCTGCCGAAACGAAGCGATGAGGAATACGTTCGCTTCGAAGTCGAAAGCTGGCACTTTCTCCAACACGTCATCCGTCCCGTCGGCTACGGCATCGCCGTTTATGCGATGACGACGCTCAACACGCTCAAACAGGCGAAAGAACTGCCCGAACTGTTCATGAAATCAAGCGAGGACATCGCCCTTTGGCGCATCCTGCGGCGGCTGTCCGACCGCATCCGCTTCGACCTTGACGCCCGCTACTTGGATCAGGCGTCCAAAATCACCGCATACCGCGTCAAAAACGTGTCCATCCGCCTGGAAAGCGGCCGTCTCATCATCACAAACGGCGCAAAGCACAAAACAATCCCCGCCGACCTGCTCCGCAAGCAGCCGTCGGCCGTGTTTCGCGAAGTGGTGGGGATGATGGGGGAGGTGTAGAAAACGAAGAACTTATTATTGTAAGGTAAGGACGTAGGAAAGACAAAACTGATGTTTTTTGTGAATGAAGGTCTATTTCCAACAAGAATTTTGCCTGTAAGACGATTTATTCGACGAATTTCGACAATGCTCGATTGTTTTTTTAGTAAAATAGAATTATGTTAACGAAAGAGATAAAAGGGAGCATCGGTTTTTGATGAAAGCAAAAGGAATAATTGACAATAGACAAAACGGTTTAGTAGGCGACGTTCTAAAAGCGCATATGACAAAAGGCAGCAAATTATCCATTGCTGCTGCGCACTTTACTTTATATGCGTTTGTGGAGCTGAAAAAAGAGCTGTCACAACTCGATGAATTTCGTTTCATTTTCACAGAGCCTGCCTTTGTGCGCGGAAACCGTGCGTTAAAAGGACTAATCGAGAAAAATGAAGCGGCACTGTATGGAGTGGAAGAAGAGCGAAAATATAAAGTAGAGTTAAATCAAGCATACATAGCCAAAGAATTAGCGAAATGGCTGAAACGAAAAGCACAAATTAAATCAGTCACCAATCAGCGCATTCAAGGCGGTTTGTATCATGTCAAAAACAACGATGGAACGCAAATCGGCTTAATCGGCGGTGCGCCGTTTTCCAGCCCAGGTCTAGGCTACAGCAACTCTTCCAATATTTATATTAACCATATTGTCGACGATGAGCATTCAAATACCCAACTGCTTCGTCAGTTTGACGCCATTTGGCAAGATGAACAAGCACTGCAAGATGTGAAAGAGGAAATGTTGCGGCGCTTAGAAGTGATGTATAAAGAAAATTCGCCAGAGTTCATTTACTTCGTGACGCTCTACAATCTATTTAAAGGCTTCTTGCAAGATGCGAAAAACTACGAATCGCTACAAACAAGAACGGGATTTGAAAATACGGTCATTTGGAACAAACTTTACGATTTTCAGCGCGATGGAGTAATTGGCGCCATCAATAAAATCGAAACGTATGGAGGATGCATCATCGCCGACAGCGTTGGACTCGGAAAAACGTTTGAGGCGTTAGCGGTCATTAAATATTACGAACTGCGCAATCATCGCGTTCTCGTGTTGGCGCCAAAAAAATTGAGGGAAAACTGGGCTATTTACCGTTTAAACGATAAGCGCAACATTTTGGCGGAAGACCGCTTTTCCTATGACTTGCTCAACCATACCGATTTATCGCGTGAGCGCGGATATAGCGGCGATATTAATTTGGAGCATGTGAACTGGGGAAATTATGACCTAGTCGTCATCGATGAATCACACAACTTTCGCAATAATGATCCGCGCAACGATCGGGTGACGAGATATTCCCGCTTGATGAACGACATTATTAAAGCGGGAGTGAAAACGAAAGTGTTAATGCTTTCTGCCACCCCTGTCAATAACAAGCTCGATGACTTAAAGAACCAGATTGCTTTCATTACGGAAGGAAATGACAAAGCGCTAGCGGAAACGGCGAACATCAAGAGCATCAGCCAAACGATCCGCCGCGCGCAGTCGCAGTTCAACAAATGGAGCAATCTTCCTGAAGAAGAGCGGACCACTGAGCGGTTGTTAGATATGCTAAACTGGGATTATTTCACCTTGCTTGACTCATTAACAATCGCCCGTTCGCGCCGCCATATCGAAAAATATTACAATGTGAACGCGATCGGCTCGTTTCCGACCCGCCTGAAGCCAATCAATATTAAAGAAACAATTGACGCTAAAGACGAATTTCCGCCGCTGGAGAAGATCAATAATGAAATATTGCGGTTGCGGTTGGCGGTATATTCGCCAATGCAATATATTTTTCCTCATAAAAGGGCTATTTATAACGAAAAGTACGATACGAAAGTGGCAAACGGAAGAATTTTTAAACAAACCGACCGGGAAAATAACCTTGTCTATTTAATGAAATCCAACTTGTTGAAACGATTAGAAAGCAGCATTCATTCCTTTTCTTTAACATTGGAAAACATTATTCATCAGATCGATTCGCACATTCAAAAAATAGATCAATATGATCCGAAAAACGAAACGATCGGAGATATTAATGATATAGATATGGAAGATCCTGATTTAGAAGACGCGTTAATCGGCTCGAAAGTGAAAATTTTCATCAAAGATATGGATCTAATCCGATGGAAGCAAGATTTATTATATGACCGCGAGATTTTAGCGAAGTTGCTTGCGCAAGCGAGAAGGATAACGCCAGATCGCGATAAAAAATTATTGGCATTGAAAAAAGTCATTCAAAACAAAATCGAGAATCCGATTAACGGCCAAAACAAGACCCGAGTTCGACAGTTTTGAGGCCATTTTAGGCAAATGAAAATGGTCAAAATGCTGTAATATCAAGGATTTCACGATGCGGATCCTAGAAAAAAACGCTGAATTTCATAGGCACACGATTTGAT
>NZ_JAFWFM010000109.1:0-4341 GCF_017515625.1 Geobacillus sp. | reverse complement strand
TATTTGAAAAGGAACCGACACGGACACAACGAGCGTCAGCAGGCTGAGCCCTAAAAAAACGGAGGCGGCGAGCATCGCTTTTCCATACACGGAAAACGGCACTCGTGCACGAGCGACAATCCAATACGCCATTCCGATGAGCACAAGCCATTGTTCGCGCCAGCCGCCCATCATGACAACGGCAAGCATAACAAACGCCACGATCAGCTTCCACTCCGCCCGCCATGCCCGCAGCCGGTTGTCATACGCCCAACGGTCAAACTCGCGAATCATGGCTGTTTTTCCGCTCCGAACGCCCTTTGTACAACCCGACGACGTAGCCGATCACGCCGGCGCCAAGCGCGGCTTGCAGCGAGAACAGAAGCGTTTCGACTTCGCCGCCTGGAGGGGTGAAGATCGACTCAAACCACGGCCGATAATGCGGGTTGAGCGTTTGAATGGCTTTTTCCGCCTGATCGTCCGTTCCACCGAATTCCGATCCGCGCGCCCACCAAAGAGGAATGATGACAAGCAAAGCAGCCAGCAACACGAGCAAGCCATTTTTCTTCATCGCATTACGCCTCCTTTTCCTTTTGGAACAGCGGAGAAGCTTGATAGGAGGAAAGCCAGTTCCAGACGATTACCGTTATGATGCCTTCCGTCACCGCCAACGGCACTTGAGTAATGGCAAAAATGCCGGCGAATTTCAAAAACGAGGCGGTGACTCCCCCATCAGGAGACGGAAACGCCAGGGCAAGCTGCAGGGACGTCATGACATATGTAGCCAAATCAGACAAACAAGCGGCAAGAAACAAAGCCGCTCGATTGGATACCGCCCCTTTTCGGCACAGTTGATACACTCCGTACGCGACGAACGGGCCGACGATCGCCATCGACATCGCATTGGCCCCAAGCGTCGTCACTCCTCCGTGGGCAAGAAGCAGCGCTTGAAAGAGAAGAACGACTGTGCCGATCACCACCATCACCCATGGTCCAAACAAAACCGAGCCGAAGCCGATCCCGGTCGGATGCGAGCTGCTGCCGGTGACGGATGGAATTTTCAACGCCGACAATACAAATGTAAACGCGCCAGCTAACGCCATCAGAAGCTTATGTTCGGGGTGCTGCTTCAGCGTATGCACAAGCCGCCGCAATCCGAACACAAAGAACGGCAAAAACAACAGCCACCAAAACAGCGCCCATTTGACAGGCAAAAATCCTTCCATAATGTGCATGGCATACGCTTCATTTTCATTCGTCAACAAAAAATAGGAAACGAACAAAGCCGCCATTTTGCTCCATCGAACCGCTCTCTTCATTTATCCCTTCACTCCTTTCGCAGCATGTTCCGTTTTCCGTTTTCCGCTTGGCGCCTCCCGTTCGCCGGCTGGCGTCAACACCAATTCGCCTTCGTATTCATACGTCGCCCACTCCCGCATCGGAACCCCCTCACCCAAATGAGCGCGCACAACCTCCTTCGCCCGCTCCGGCGTTATCTGTCGATACCAGACGCCTTGCGGATAGACGATCATCACGCACGCGTCTTGGCATCGTCCGTTGCAGCGCGTCCTTGTTGTATGGACAGCGTCGTCAAGCCCGAGACGGGCGATCTCCTCGCGCACCGCCGTTGTCACATCATCCCCGCCATGGCGGAGGCACGTCCCTCCGTTGCAAATGAGCACATGATGCTTCATTCCCCGCAAATCCCATGTCGCCACCGAATCCCCCCTTTTTGGCTAGAATGATAGAATTTAGACGCAGACAGACGGGCAGGTTTTCGGCAAAAGAAAAAGCACCTCTACAGCAGAGGTGCAGAAAAATGTATACGAAAGCCGTAAACGGCCCAAACAGGCCCAATGCAGCCATCATTCTCCCGCACGTCTGCCTATAGTCCCGTAGGCATCCGTCCGATCCAAACAAGGCAGGTCTCCTGACTTAGGATCATCGCTTGACGGCGTCTTCCCGAAGCATCCTTCAGTGACTTGTTGCCGCAAAGCTCCCCATCACAGTGGCGGGCACCGTGCCGGATTTTCACCGGGCTTCCCTTTTCACCCAAACCCTAGAGCAGGCTTAGGCACCTTGTTTGTTTCTCGCCTATTGATCTTGTCATGGAACAAGCATCCGTTCTCATCGTAGTACAACTTGATGGCAGGCGTCAACCGTTTTTTGCCGACCAATCTTCGCGGGCGACGACAACGCCGTCGGCATCGGCGTACACGTATGCGCCCGGCTCCCAGCGGACGCCGCCGAACTCGAGCACAACGTCGCGGGCGCCTTTTCCTTCTTTTTTGCTTTTCACTGGGCACGTGCCGATCGCCATGACCCCAAGCGGCATGCGGCCGATTTCCGCCGAATCGCGAATGCAGCCGTGGATGATGACGCCGGCAAGCCCCCGGTCGCAGGCGATTTGCGCCAACCGGTCGCCTAATAGCGCCACGCGGCGCGAGCCTTTTCCATCGACCACGAGCACCGTCCCCGACGGCACCGTCTCGAGCGCTCACGGACAAGGACGTTGTCCTCAAACACGTCGACAGTCGCGATCGGCCCGGAAAACATCCGTTTTCCGCCGTACGATTGAAACGAAAGTTCGCACACTTGCAACTCATCTAAACATTGATCGCATAAATCAGCTGTTTTCATGATCCTCTCCCCTTTCGTTTTTTCATTCGCCACCATTCGTCAAAATCCTGCCGACACCACATTTTTTTGCGGCGCTGCTTCTGCTCGGGCATCGGATGCGTGTCCTTGCGGGGCCGCTGAAAACGATAAAAAGATGTTCTCGTCCCCGCTTTCCGGCGAACGAAAAAACGGCCCCGCACAACATGGCGGAAGCCGTTTTGGCCGCCGGGACGAACGAGCCCCGTCCGGCGATTCAGCTGGGCTAGCTGGATTCGAACCAGCGCATCACGGAGTCAAAGTCCGTTGCCTTACCGCTTGGCTATAGCCCAACGTTTTGTTGTCGTTTACAGTATGCGACATGATGGTGCACGTTATGCATCAACCTGAATATTCTTTTGCTTGATGTGCGACACTATCGGTACAAGCACCCTTTCCCCACTATATCACCCCGTATTCCCCTAATACTTGTTTTCCTGATATGATACTGGAAGGGAAGAGATGTCTATGCGCCGGATCACGGTTTTTCGCATCTATCTTTGCGCATTGTTTTTGTTATCGCTGCCGATCGTCTTAGCGGCCGCGGCTGCCTGGCAGCCACCCAGCCAGCCGAAAACCACCGTCATCGCCCACCGCGGCGCGTCCGGACACGCGCCGGAGCATACGCTCTCATCCTACCGCCTCGCCGCCCGCATGAATGCCGATTATATCGAAGTCGATGTGCGCGCAACGAAAGACGGGAAGCTCGTTGCCCTGCATGATGCGACGCTCGCCCGGACGACAAATGTCGAAACGGTTTACCCACACCGGTCGCCATGGCGGGTCAGCGATTTTTCATTGCGTGAGCTCAAAAAATTGGATGCCGGATCGTGGTTCGATCCACGCTTTGCCGGCGAATGCGTTCCGACGCTTGATGAGGTGGTTCGGATGCTGAAAGCGGAACGTGTAAACGTTCCGTTGTACGTCGAAACGAAACAGCCCGGCATCGAACGGGCGGTCGCCCGCCTATTGCAAAAACACGGCGTTCTCCAGCGCGGAAGCGTCATGTTTCAATCGTTCCATCCAGAAAGTTTGCAGGCGCTCCGCCCGCTCATCCCGCGCGGCGTCCCGCTCATTCAATTGGTCGGCGAAAAGGAAGCGCGAAGTGGCCGCGACGAGCTGTTGCAACAAATCGCCGTCTATGCCGATGGCATCGGCTTGCCGCTCCCAGCCGTCACCGAAGAGTGGGTGCGCGCCGCCCATGGCCGCGGGCTCATGGTTCACGTCTATACCGTCAATGAACCACACGATCTCGCTCGCCTATGCGCCATGGGCGTGGACGGTGTGTTCACCGATTATCCAGACCGCCCTGGCCGCATTGCCGCCTGCCGTCGTTTGCCCCGTCATTGACCCGCCTTCAGGGAGCCAGGGGGAGCTTATTTTTTACATAATGTTATTATGGTTACCCGTGGTGCTAGATAAACTTGGGCAAGCATAAAAATAGCCCTTGCTGGCGGATCTCCTGTAGAATGAAAGTGCGACCTGCCATTCGAAAGGAGAATCCCCATGCAAGAGCACTTTCATTTTACTACAGATCGGGCCCAAGATTCAAAAGCAATATGCCGCCATTTTCGTTTTTGTTTCTGCTCAACTGTCATCGATTCAGATGTACCTACAGCGTCGCAACCGCCATTTGGTCAAACAGGAAGACGCCGTGGTCATCGCGATTCATCTTTTAGGAAAGTTGCTCGGTTTTACTTCTGAACG
>NZ_JAFWFM010000108.1:0-24450 GCF_017515625.1 Geobacillus sp. | reverse complement strand
TATCGTATCATCGCCTCAAGATGAGGGATGAGAGTCCGAAAGCGCTTACGATATGAATTCCTGAAAATGGTTCGCTAACTAGTGATTGACAACACCCGTAGTGAACCGAAAAAATGTTCTCCACAAAGTCTTGACTGACTCGAAAAAAGTCAACTATTTCTTTGCCAAAAGAAACGGCGTATAATAGACGTATGTTGGAGACGGAAGAGGAGGACGCGATGTATTCCGGCGGGCAGCTTGACGAAGAAAAAGTGTTTAAAGATCCAGTGCACCGATACATACATGTTCGCGACAAAGTGATTTGGGATTTGATCGGCACAAAAGAATTTCAGCGCCTGCGCCGCATCAAGCAGCTCGGCACGACATATTTGACGTTTCACGGCGCCGAGCACAGCCGGTTTAACCATTCGCTCGGCGTTTACGAAATTATCCGCCGCATCATTGACGACGTGTTTGTTGGCCGCGATCATTGGGATCATAGCGAGCGCCTTCTTTGCCTATGCGCGGCGCTCTTGCACGATTTAGGGCACGGCCCGTTTTCCCATTCATTTGAAAAGGTGTTTCGCCTCGACCACGAAGATTTTACACAGGCCATCATTTTAGGCGATACGGAAGTGAACGCCGTCCTGCGCGCGGTTGATGGCAATTTTCCGCAAAAAGTGGCGGAAGTGATTGCCAAGACGTACCCGAATAAGCTCGTCGTCAGTCTCATCTCGAGCCAAATTGACGCCGATCGGATGGACTATTTGCTGCGCGATGCGTACTACACCGGCGTCAGTTACGGCTATTTTGACATGGAGCGCATTTTGCGCGTCATGCGCCCGCGCGAAGACCAAGTCGTCATCAAACGAAGCGGCATGCATGCGGTCGAGGATTACATTATGAGCCGCTACCAAATGTATTGGCAAGTGTATTTCCATCCTGTGACGCGCAGTGCGGAAGTCATTTTGACGAAAATTTTGCATCGGGCGAAAAAGCTGTACGAGGACGGGTATACGTTTGCGACGAAGCCAACCCATTTTTTATCGTTTTTTGCCGGCCATGTAACGCTCGGCGACTATTTGGCGCTCGATGAAGCGATCATCCTGTTTTACTTCCAGCAATGGCAATATGAGCGAGATCCGATTTTAAGCGATTTGTGCCGGCGGTTTGTCCACCGCCGCCTGTTCAAATATACGGAGTTCCATCCGACGAACGAGCAAATGGCGAAGCTGATCGAGCTGACCGGCTTGTTCAAAAAGGCCGGGATCGATCCAGACTATTACTTGGTCGTCGATTCATCGTCCGACTTGCCGTACGATTTTTACCGGCCGGGCGAGGAAGGCGAGCGCCTGCCGATTTATTTGTTGATGCCAAACGGGGAGCTGCGCGAGCTGTCGCGCGAATCGGTGTTGGTTGACGCCATTTCCGGCAAGCGGCGCACCGACCATAAGCTCTATTTCCCCGCTGATTTCCTGGAAGACTTGTCGACGAAGCGGACAGTGAAGAAAAAGATTATGGAAATTTTAAAGGGTTAGGAGATGACGGAGAGTGCTCACAGAGCATGCGAAAGTAATGAAGGCGTTGGCGGCCGCCGGGGAAATTGTCGGCCGCAAAAAGCTGCAAAAAATGATTTACATCGCCAAAAAGCTCGACTTTCCGTTTTATGAGAAGTTCGACTTCCACTTTTACGGCCCGTATTCGGAAGAGTTGACGTGCCGCATCGAAGAGCTGTGCGCGCTCGGCTTTTTGCATGAAGTGAAAGAGAAAAAGAGCGGCTATGTGCAATACCGCTATACACTGACCGAAGCGGGCGAACAGTTTTTGCGCCATTACGACTGGGAGATGCCGGGCCTTGCCGAATGCATGCAGGCGATGAACGGACAAAACGCACGCTTTTTGGAGCTTGTCTCCACGGTGCTCTATTTTGAACATTTGTCAAAAGATGAGGTAAAAGAGAAAATCGCTGTCGTAAAAAGCAAGCAGCGCTATACGGAGGACGAGATCGAAGAGGCGTATGCGTATATTGAGGCGCTGCGGAGCCGTTGCAACAAGGGCGCTTGTGTGTAGGGAAGGTCAACTACCCACCACTTAAAGCCTAACGGCTTTTGAAGTGGGGGCTTGGCAAGCCCTAGTTGACTACCCTCAGCCATTCAATGGCTACGTTGGAAGGGTCATGACACTTACGGATGCTCCTCCAGTCCGTAACCCTGTCGCAGATGGTTAAAAGCTCTGATGGGTAGGAGCGGTGCTGTCTGCCGAACAAGCCCTTCCAACATTGGGGAGGAGGAACTCACTCCTGAAAGGAGGTACACGTCTTGTTCGTGTACATTATCAATAAGCATGGAAAACCACTCATGCCATGCTCACCAAGGAAAGCAAGACTTTTGCTAAAACAGAAGAAAGCAAAAGTAGTAAGAAGGACACCTTTTACCATCCAGCTTTTATATGGTAGCAGTGGTTACAAACAACCCGTGTCATTGGGTGTTGACATGGGGACACGACATGTAGGAATTTCTGCAACAACAAAGAAAGATGTGCTGTTTGAAGCGGAAGCGCAACTTCGAACAGATATTGTGGAATTACTTGCTATACGGAGACAGTTCCGTAGAAGTCGAAGAAACAGAAAGACTCGCTACCGAGAAGCCAGATTTCTTAACAGAAGAAAACCAGAGGGATGGTTACCACCATCTATTCAACACAAAATCAACTCGCATATAAAGTTGATTGACTTAGTTCACAATATTCTCCCTGTCACATCTGTCACTATTGAGGTAGCAGCATTCGATACACAGAAATTAAAAAACCTAAATATCCGAGGGGTGGAATATCAACAAGGAGAATAAATGGGGTTTTGGAATGTTAGAGAGTATGTTCTATACAGAGACAATCATACTTGTCAATATTGCAAAGGAAAAAAGAAAGACCCTGTTCTCCAAGTGCATCATATTGAAAGTCGAAAGACAGGAGGTGATTCACCAGATAATCTGATCACTCTATGCAAAACATGCCACCATGAAATTCACGAAAAAGGGCTTGAGCATATATTTCAACGCAAACGACCGCCTATGAGGGATGCTAGTCAGATGACCGCCATGCGATGGGCAATGTTTAGTAGGATAAGAGAAAAATACTCGCATGCAAATATCACATACGGGTATATCACCAAATGTATTCGCATTGCTAATGGACTGTCTAAATCTCATATGGTGGATGCTCGTTGTATTAGTGGAGATCCACTAGCCAAGCCAAGTGGCACGGTTTATCTTCTAAAATTCGTTCGAAAAAACAACCGTCAATTGCATAAAGCAACCATCTTAAAAGGCGGAAAACGAAAATCAAACAAAGCTCCACGATTTGTCAAAGGGTTTCAACTGTTTGACAAGGTGGTATACGAAAGGAAAGAATGTTTTATATTTGGCAGAAGAAGCAGTGGTTATTTTGACCTTCGGCTGTTAGATGGCACAAAAGTGCATGCTTCAGCAAGCTGGAAAAAGTTAAAAAGAGTTGAGCATGCTAGTACATTGTTAATTGAAAGGAGGAAGGGCGATTCCTCCCCGACTTTCGCTCTCGCTTAGAAGTCGGGGTCTCCTCGCCAAAGAAGATGAAAAACACTGTTTCAACACACCATCAGCTGGCCATAGACGAAAAGGTGTCCCATTGTTTCCGGGACACCTTCTTCTTTTGGATTAATGCGGCAAAAACGCCAGCTGCAAAAAGAACAGCACCGCAAGCACGTACAGCAGCAACGGCACATCGCGCCAGCGGCCGCGGGCGATTTTTAAGAGCGGGTACGAGATGAAGCCGAGCGCGATGCCGGTCGCGATGCTGGACGTGAGCGGCATGCTTAAGATGATGAGAAAGGCTGGGAACGCTTCGTCCAGTTCGCGCCAATCGATATGGGCGATGTTGCTGATCATCAAGCTGCCGACGACAATGAGCGCCGGGGCGGTGATGGCAGAAAGCCCGGCGACGGCGCCGACAAGCGGGCTGAAAAAGGCGGCTGCGATGAACAAGACGGCGACCGTGAGCGCGGTCAAGCCGGTGCGGCCGCCGGCGGCGACGCCGGTTGACGACTCGATGTACGCCGATGTCGGGCTCGTGCCGAACATGGCGCCGATCGTGGTCGCGACGGAGTCGGCCAAGAGCGCCTCGCGGGCGCGCGGCAGTGTGTTTCCTTTCATCAGTCCCGCTTGCTGGGCGACGCCGATCATCGTGCCGGTCGTGTCAAAGAGCGTGACAAGCAAAAAGGAAAAGACGACAGCGTACAAGCTGTGGCTGATGACATCGCCAACGGCCGTCAATGGATTGGCGGCGACAAGCCCTTCCGGCAGCGACGGCAGCGGGACGATACCTTTGTCAAAGTGAAGCTGCCCGGTCGCGTAGGCGATGACGCCGGTCGCGACCATGCCGTAAAAGAGCGCGCCGTTGACGCCGCGCATCATGAAAACGAGCGTCACCGCCAGGCCGATGAGCGTCAACACGGCCGACGGGGCATGCAAGTTGCCAAGCGCGACCAAATTTTGCGGATGGGCTTGGATAATTCCGGTCAGCCGCAGGCCGATAAAGGCGATAAACAGCCCGATGCCGGCGGTGATGCCATGTTTTAAGCTGTCGGGGATCACTTCGATCAGCTTGCTGCGGAGCGGGGTGAGCGACAGCAACAAAAACAGCAATCCCGCGACAAACACAGCGGAAAACGCGGTTTCGTACGAAATGCCGCCGTGCGAGCCGACGACGGAATAGGCAAAATACGCGTTCAGCCCCATGCCGGGGGCAATGGCGATCGGATAGTTGGCGAATATTGCCATCCACAGCGTGCCGACGACGGTGGCGATGACGGTGGCGGTGAACGCCTGTTCAAACGGGACGCCGGCGTCTGATAAGATGATCGGATTGACGACGATGATGTACACCATGGTGAAAAAGGTCGTCAGGCCAGCGAGAACCTCTGTTTTGCGATTGCTGGCATGGTTCGGAAGACGAATCATAGGCAACCTCCTAAAGACGAACAATATGAAAGACAACTATAATAATATTCGTTTTTATTTCAAAAAGCAATGGGGACGCTCAATGGCGTCCCCCTGTTTGTTACTCCGCGTCGCTCAGCCGTTTTCCAGCGATGGCGTAATGGTCTTTCGTCATTTCTTCAATGAATACGACAACGCTCTCCCGTTTCGCCCCTGTCGTCTCGACGACGGCGTCCGTCACTTTTTCAACGAGCGCTTTCTTCTGTTCATCCGTGCGGCCGGCGAGCATTTTGATCGTGACATACGGCATCATCATTCCCCCCATTTCCTTGTCGAGTGCTATCACGCTTATTATACCATGGAACCGTGAAGTTCAGTCCACTTTTGGCGGTAAATCATGTATACTAAGGATAGTGAATACAGGGGAAAAGGAGTTAATCAAGTGGAACACATTTTGCCGTATTCGTTAAGCGAAATTCCGTACGTGCTGTTGACGCTGGCGCTGGCGTTTTCTGTGCATGAGTTCGCCCATGCCTACGTTGCTTACAAGTTCGGCGATCCGACGGCGAAAAACGAGGGACGGCTGACATTGTCACCGTTTGCCCATTTGGATTTGCTTGGAACTTTGCTGATCTTTCTCGCCGGGTTTGGCTGGGCGCGCCCGGTGCCAGTCAATCGCTTTTATTTCAAAAACCCGCGCCTTGCCGGCATTCTTGTCTCGGTGGCAGGGCCGCTAAGCAACCTCGCGCTCGCCGGGCTTGGATTTGTCATTTGGTACGCCATGATCGATTTCGGCATCATGCGGGCGCTGCCGGATTGGTTTGCGGCCGGGTTTGATCTGTTTTTCCAAATTTTTATCAGCTTGAACGCCGTCTTGTTTGTGTTTAATTTATTGCCATTTCCGCCGCTTGATGGGTATCGTATTATTGAAGACTTGGCCCCGGATGGGCTGCGGGCGAAAATGACGCAGTGGGAAACGTACGGGGCGCTCATTTTCCTTGTTCTCGTGCTGACGCCGCTCGATCGCTATACGATTGAGCCGGTGTTTCAAGTGGCGCTGCCGTTTGTGCTTGAGAACTTGCAGTCACTTGTGGCCAGCTTGTTTATGTAGGAAGGAGGAACAAGCGGATGGAGCAAAAAAAGAAAAAAAACATCGGCTTTAATATCATCAAAGACGACCCGACCGACGGGCACCGCGGCTTTGGCGCCGGGGCGTTGAGCCTAGAAAACGTGTCGCCGGTCATCATTGACGTCGAAGCGGGTGAAGCGTTCGTTGATATGGGGGCGATGCATGCCCGCAGCTCTGTTGAGCGCGGCATCAAGTTTTTGCCGGATCGCTCCGCCGTGCCAAACGGCAAGCCGTATTGGATCGTCTGGGTGACGATCGAGCGCCGCGAGGACGGTCCGTATTACGCCGGGGTGACGGCGTGCGAAATGACGGTCGACCGTGAGGCGCGCCGTGGTTATAAGTTATTGCCGGAACATGTGAACCGGCTCGATAAATCGCTGAAACGGCATATCATCGTCGATCATATGGACGCTAAGTCGAAGCGGGTGCTCGCCGACTTTTTGAAAGGCCACGACATCGGGATGTGGAACCGCTCGAGCGATGAACTGAAAAAAGGACTCGAAGGCGAATTGTGACGGTTTTGTGAACATGTTTGCCTAAGGGCTTGTTCTTATCTGGAAAAAAGGATAAACTAAATCTAAATGTATAACACAGGAAAACTAGGACAAGAAAATCCCCTGCGGGCAAACGCAGGGGATTTTCTTGTTTAAAACCATGGAAACCATTTCTCGAACCAGCTTTTTCCGTCTTCTTTTTTCTTCTTCTCCTCTTTTACATGATCGGTGCAATAGTCAACTGGTTCTGTGCCAGCGATATAATACGTTTTCCGCTTCACTGGGCACGAATCGGTTGCCAGCTTGCCGTTTTGCGGGTCGATGTAGACACCGATGACGCCTTTGGTCGGCTTGAACGATTTTTTCGGCTCGCCGGCGAGGCTTTTCTCCATAAAGCGGATCCATATTTGTTTCGCGTATTGCTTTTCGTCAAAGCGGCTCATCGTTTCGCCGCGGTCGTAGCCGGTCCAGACGCCGGCGACCAACTGCGGGGCGAAGCCGATCATCCAGCTGTCCGTTTTCGTCGTTCCGGACTTGCCGGCGTACGGGCGCGTCATTTCATCGGCGATCGATTGCCCGGTGACGGTCGTATAGCCGTTAAGCTTTGGGTCGAACATTCCGGTCATTAAATGGGTCGTCACAAACGCTGCGTCGCGGTCGAGCACTTGCCGGCTCTCCGGCTTATGTTCATACAGCACGTTTCCGTTCGCGTCGACGACTTTTTGAATAAACACCGGTTCGGTTTGTTTGCCGTAGTTGGCCAGCGTGCTGTACGCGTCCACCATGTCGATCACTTTCACGGGCGAGGTGCCAAGCGCCAATGACGGCACTGCTTTCAATCTGCTTGTAATGCCAAGCGCTTTCGCTGTTTCGACGAGTTTGTCGGCGCCGATGAACTGGAGCGTTTTCACCGCAAAGACGTTGTCGGATACAGCGAGCGCCTGAGCGAGCGTGATCGGGCCATTGGCGTAGTAGTCATTGTAATTATGGGGGGTGTACGACGATCGGCCGCCGTTAAACGTAAATGTCGTCAGCTCGCTGCGCAGTTGGGTCGATGGGGTGAATCCTTGCTTGATCGCCGCGTAATACAAAAACGGCTTAAATGTCGACCCTGGCTGGCGTTCCGCTTGCACAGCGCGGTTGAACGAGCTTTCTTCGTAGTTGCGTCCGCCGATGAGCGCCTTTACTTCCCCTGTGCGCGGATCCATGGCCACCAATGCCGCCTGGATGGCAGAATGGGGACTGATGACTTGCTTAACTTGTTCTTCGGCGATTCGCTGCAGGCGTCGGTCGAGCGTTGTGTAGACGCGCAGCCCCCCGAGCTCAATCGTCCGCTCATCAAATCCAAGCTTCGTGCGCAGCTGCTGTTTCACAACATCTTGGAAATACGGGGCCACAGGCTGCTCTCGTTCGCGGTGGCGGATGTAAACGAGCTTGTCACGGTACGCCCGCTCCGCTTCTTCGCGGCTGATGTAGCCGGCTTCCACCATAGAGGTGAGCACGATTTTTTGCCGCGCTTTTGCCCGCGCCTCGTTGACAAGCGGCGAGTAGTAATACGGCCCTTTCGGAATGCCGGCGAGCATCGCTGCCTCGCTGAGCGCCAGCTCGCTCGCGTGCTTGCCGAAATAATAGCGCGCTGCTGCCTCGATGCCGTAGGCGCCATGGCCGTAGTAAATCGTATTTAAATAGCCTTCTAAAATTTTTTCTTTGCTGTAATTGGCTTCAAGGCGGATCGTGTACAGCGCTTCCTGGATTTTTCGCGACCACGTTTTCTCATGTGTTAAAAACAAGTTGCGTGCATATTGCTGGGTGATCGTGCTCGCTCCTTGCACTTTGTCCATGGCCTCGAGATTGGCGAGCACCGCGCCGGCGATCCGTTTCAAGTCAAATCCGTGGTGTTCGTAAAACTTTCGGTCCTCAACGGCAATCGTCGCCTCGATGACGTGCGGGGAAATGTCACCGAGATGAACCCAGTACCGCTTTTGTCCATGGTCGCTTTCCCCAATTTTGCGGCCGTCGTCCGCATAAAAAATCGTTGTTTGCGGCACGGCGACCGGCGGGGCGCCTTCGATTTTGGCAAACAAAATAAAGCTCCCGAGAGCGGCGAAGGCAAAGATGGCGAGAAAAAAGCCGATAAAGACGGCGGCGCGCACATATTTCCACGTGCCGCGAAAACGGCTGCCCGGGATCGGTTCCATTGCGCATCACCTCAACGGTTTTGGCGTTGTTTTAGACATGCGGGCGGACGCCCGGCTGGATGCGCCGCCTTGCTTTTGTCAAGGCTTCGCCAGCGAGGTTTTCCGCTTTTTCTTACCAGTATGAAAAAAAATTTTTTATTTTAAACTTGTTCCTCTTGCATTTTTGCTAGATTGCTCTATACTTTTTCGTGTTTAGTTTTTCGTTGGCTAAGGAAAACTTGTATAGTAAGCAACGCTCGGAGAAAGGATGTTACCGATGGAACTTTGGTTTACCGAAAAGCAAACGGAGCATTTTGGCATCACCGCACGCATCGTCCGCACTTTACATACAGAACAAACGCCGTTTCAAAAGCTTGATATGGTCGAAACGGCGGAGTTTGGCAACATGCTCATTTTAGACGGCATGGTGATGACGACGCAAAAAGACGAGTTCGTCTATCATGAAATGGTCGCCCACGTCCCATTGTTCACCCATCCGAAGCCAGAGAACGTCCTTGTCGTCGGCGGCGGCGACGGCGGCGTCATTCGTGAAGTGCTGAAACACCCGAGCGTCAAAAAAGCGACGCTTGTCGAAATTGACGGCAAAGTGATCGAGTATTCGAAAAAATACTTGCCGGAAATTGCCGGAAAACTCGACGATCCGCGCGTCGAAGTGAAAGTCGATGACGGGTTTATGCATATCGCGCAAAGCGAAAACGAATACGACGTCATCATGGTCGACTCGACGGAACCAGTCGGCCCGGCGGTCAACTTGTTCACAAAAGGGTTTTATGCCGGCATCGCCAACGCGCTGAAAGAGGACGGCATTTTCGTCGCTCAAACGGACAACCCGTGGTTTAAAGCGGACTTGATCCGCAACGTCTACCGCGATGTGAAAGAAGTTTTCCCGATTACCCGTTTGTATACAGCGAACATTCCGACGTATCCGAGCGGGCTCTGGACGTTTACGCTCGGCTCGAAACAATACGACCCGCTTGCGGTGAGCGACGACCGGTTCCATGACATTGAGACGAAATACTACACGAAAGAATTGCATAAGGCGTGTTTCGTTTTGCCAAAATTTGTCGCGGACCTAGTGAAATAAGGGGGCAGATCGATGCGTTTTGATGAAGCTTATTCAGGCAACGTCTTTATTGGCAGCCACCCGAACTTCGAAGAAAGCGAAGCGGTCATTTACGGCATGCCGATGGACTGGACGGTCAGCTACCGGCCTGGCTCGCGGTTTGGCCCGGCCCGCATCCGCGAAGTGTCAATCGGGCTTGAGGAGTACAGCCCATATTTGGACCGCGAACTCAAAGACATCCGCTACTTTGACGCTGGAGACATTCCGCTGCCGTTTGGCAATGCGGCCCGCAGTTTAGAGCTGATTGAGCAGTTCGTGAAAAAGGTGCTTGACGCCGGCAAGTTTCCGCTCGGCCTCGGCGGCGAACATCTCGTCTCTTGGCCGGTCATCAAAGCGGTGTACGACTATTACCCGGATTTGGCCGTCATTCACATGGACGCCCATACTGACTTGCGCGAACATTACGAAGGCGAGCCGCTGTCGCACGCGACGCCAATCCGCAAAGTCGCTGACTTGATCGGCCCGACGAATGTCTTTTCGTTCGGCATCCGTTCCGGGATGAAAGAGGAGTTTGAGTGGGCGAAAGAAAACGGTATGTACATCGCCAAGTTTGAGGTGCTTGAACCGCTCCGCTCCGTGTTGCCAAAGCTCGCTGGCCGCCCGGTGTATGTGACGATCGACATCGATGTGCTTGACCCGGCCCATGCCCCCGGAACGGGAACGGTCGATGCCGGCGGCATTACATCGAAAGAGCTGCTAGCCGCGATCCATGAGATCGCCCGCTCCGACGTCCGCGTTGTCGGCGCCGATTTGGTGGAAGTCGCGCCGATTTACGACCACTCCGAACAAACGGCCAATACGGCGAGTAAGCTTGTGCGGGAAATGCTGCTTGGTTGGGTAGGGAAGTGAAAAATGAGAAAAAGCGCCTAAATCGCAAGTTTGCGAGGTCGCTTTTTTGGTGGGACAAAAGATGCAGGAATATGAGCGTACGGAGGATCATAACATGTAATGTTCTTACAGAGAAAGGGAAGGAGGGAATGAAGATGGGCGTGAAGCTGATCAAAATTTCTGTTGTGTACTTTGTCATTGGCGTCTGTATTGGGCTTGGCATGTCGATGCCCCATTCGTTTGCGCTGACCCCGGTCCATGTCCATATCAACTTGCTTGGCTGGACGGCCTTGACGCTTGCTGGCATCATCTATCATTTATTTCCACAAGCGGCGGCGACGAAATGGGCGAAAGTGCATTTCTGGCTGCACAATATCGGCCTGCCGGTCATGATGATCGGTCTCATTTTCGTCGTTTACGGTAACGAAGCGTTCGTGCCGGTGACAGCGATTGGCGGGGTGCTCGTCGTGATAGGTGTCATTCTTTTTGCTATTAACGTGCTAAAAAATGTTCGGGCGTCATCATAAAATACCGATGGAACAAAGAGGGTGTCCCAAAAGGATCGGGACACCTTTTCTTATTACCGTATGTAGGCATAAAACAATCATTAAGATAACAATATGTTGTGTTTTGTTTAAGGAAAAACAACCTTTTGGGCCAGCCCTTTTTTTGCCCACTGGAGCGGAAATCTGCCATCGGGTTTGTCCCCTCTTGAATGGAGCGGAACAGTTCATTATACTATAAACTATGACTGTTTGTTCGCAAAGGTGTGTTCATCGATATGAAGGAAACAAACGGCATCCCGGCGCGCCTCCGCCAAGTGGCTGTCATTCGCGACGGTCCGCGCCAAGAGACGGTTGTGCTTGAGGCGGACGGGGTGTATTACATAAAAGGGGAAACAGGCTATTTGCAGTTTGAGGAGGAAAACGAACTCGGGCGGGTGAACAACATTGTGAAAATCGCGCCTGACGAGGTGACCATCCTTCGCTCCGGAGCGGTCGAGATGCGGCAAACGTTCCGCCGCCGGCAAGAAACGCCGGGCCATTACGGAACGGTGTTTGGGCGGTGGGCGATGGCGGCGAAAACGGATGCGATCGAGTTTCACTATGACGATAAGCGGAAGCGGGGGCGGCTCTTTCTCTCCTACGAGCTTTTCTTGCAAAACGAGCGGAGCGGACGCCATACGTTGACGTTGACATTTAAGGGGGTATAAGCCGATGAACATTGTCGGACAAATGAAAGAACAGCTGAAAGAAGAAATTCGCCAGGCGGCGGTGAAAGCCGGGCTCGTTTCGGCTGATGAGCTGCCGGACGTCTTGCTGGAGGTGCCGTGCGACAAGACACATGGCGATTACTCGACGAACATCGCCATGCAGCTTGCCCGCATTGCGAAAAAGCCGCCGCGGGCGATTGCCGAAGCCATCGTCGGGCAGCTTGATCGCGAGCGCGTATCGGTGGCGCGCATTGAGGTGGCGGGGCCGGGATTTATTAACTTTTACATGGACAACCGCTATTTGACGGCGGTCGTGCCGGCGATTTTGCAGGCGGGACAAGCGTATGGCGAATCGAACGTCGGCAACGGGGAAAAAGTGCAAGTCGAGTTCGTCTCCGCCAACCCGACCGGCGACTTGCATTTGGGCCATGCCCGCGGCGCGGCGGTCGGCGATTCGCTTTGCAACATTTTGGCGAAAGCCGG
The DNA here is from genome assembly GCF_017515625.1 of Geobacillus sp. Taxonomy (NCBI): domain Bacteria; kingdom Bacillati; phylum Bacillota; class Bacilli; order Caryophanales; family Anoxybacillaceae; genus Geobacillus; species Geobacillus sp. The sequence goes on along the minus strand of NZ_JAFWFM010000108.1, from coordinate 12,033 downwards.
GTTTGACGTGACGCGCGAATACTATATTAACGACGCCGGCAAGCAAATTTACAACTTGGCGAAATCGGTCGAAGCCCGCTATTTCCAGGCGCTCGGTGTCGATATGCCGTTGCCGGAGGACGGCTATTACGGCGACGACATTGTCGAAATCGGCAAAACACTTGCTGAGGAATATGGCGATCGGTTCGTCCACGCCGATGAAGAGGAACGACTTGCTTTCTTCCGCGAATACGGCCTTCGTTATGAGCTCGACAAAATTAAACAAGATTTGGCCGCATTCCGTGTTCCGTTCGACGTCTGGTACTCGGAAACATCGCTTTATGAAAGCGGCAAAATCGACGAAGCGCTTTCCACTTTGCGCGAGCGCGGCTACATTTACGAGCAGGACGGGGCGACATGGTTCCGTTCGACGGCGTTTGGGGACGACAAAGACCGCGTCTTAATTAAGCAGGACGGCACTTATACGTACTTGCTTCCGGACATCGCCTACCACCAAGACAAGCTGCGGCGCGGATTTACCAAGCTGATTAACGTTTGGGGAGCGGATCACCACGGCTACATTCCGCGCATGAAAGCGGCGATCGCCGCGCTCGGCTACGATCCGGAGGCGCTCGAAGTCGAAATCATCCAAATGGTGAACTTATACCAAAACGGCGAGCGCGTCAAAATGAGCAAGCGCACCGGCAAGGCGGTGACGATGCGCGAGCTGATGGAAGAAGTCGGCGTCGATGCCGTCCGCTATTTCTTTGCGATGCGCTCGGGCGATACGCATTTGGATTTTGACATGGACTTGGCCGTGTCGCAGTCGAATGAAAATCCGGTTTACTACGTCCAATACGCGCATGCCCGCGTCTCAAGCATTCTCCGCCAAGCGGAAGAGCAAAACGTGTCGTACGAAGGCGACCTCGCTTTGCATCATTTAGTGGAGACGGAAAAAGAAATCGAGCTGCTCAAAGTGCTCGGCGACTTCCCGGACGTCGTCGCCGAGGCAGCGCTCAAGCGGATGCCGCACCGCGTCACCGCCTATGCGTTTGAGCTGGCTTCGGCGCTCCATAGCTTCTACAACGCGGAAAAAGTGCTTGATTTGGACAACATCGAAAAAACGAAAGCCCGCCTCGCGTTGGTGAAGGCGGTGCAAATTACGCTGAAAAACGCGTTGGCGTTGATCGGCGTTTCCGCCCCGGAACAAATGTAACAGATGCAACAAAGGAGGGGAGTGACTGCTTCCCTTTTTGTCTGGGCATCATAAGGAAAAACAACGATGGAGGATTTGCTTGTGAAAGAAGTGGTGCTGTCGCTTGTCACCGGCATCGTTGTCGGTTTTTTGTTCACGCTGTTCCGCCTGCCGATTCCGGCCCTTCCGGCGTTGGCTGGCATTGCCGGCATTGTTGGAGTGTATCTTGGGATGCGGCTGTTTCAATGGTTGACATTGTTTTGGAAATGAATAGAAGATACAGGATGGCCAACTGATTCAATCCCGGCCGGCGCCTGCAGCGATCTCACATCGCCAACATGGAGCCGGCCGGGTTTTTTGTTTGGCGGTTTCGGCCGGGATTCCTTTGCCCTTTTGTCCGGGCGTTCGTCCAAGCGCCGGGTTTTGCACGAAAAAAGGCTGATTTTTCCAAGTTCCTCCTCGGGGAAAGCCGCTGTTAGGCGGGTTGGTGATGAACATCGCCGGCTTTTTTCGTGTTGCCTACAACCAGGCGGAAATCAGCTGGGAAATCGATTCTTTGCCGCGGTCAAGGAGCGAACGCTTCCGCCAAAAATCGAGCGTCAGCGGCTCGGCGCGCGTCAGGTCGCGTTGGATCGCCCGCTTGACCACCTGCGTGAACGCGCGGTCGAATACATAGCAGTTGATTTCGCCGTTGAGAAACAGACTGCGCCGGTCAAAGTTGGCGGTGCCGACATCGCACCATTCCTCATCGACGACAATCGTTTTGGCGTGGTAAAATCCTTGGTAAAAGCGGTAAATGCGCGCTCCGGCCTTCAGCATTTGATAAAAATACGGGTAAGCGGCCTCGCGGACAAATAAATGGTCCGCCCGCAGCGGCACAATGACCGTGACGCGCACCCCGCGCCGGATCGCGCGCATAAGCTCGTCAAACAACGGCCGGCTCGGGATAAAGTAGGGGCTGCCGATCATAATTTCTCGTTTTGCCTGCCGGATCGCATCGATATACTGCTCTTCAAGCGCGGCGCCGTCAGTCGCGACAAGCTGGTGGCGGATGGCGCCGGCGTGAAGGGGTGGGAAGTAGCGGCGTTTGTCAGCGACGGTTTTGCCCGTCGCCTCCTCCCAATCGTGCAAAAATTGTTCTTGCAAGTCGTGCACCCCTTCTCCGCTGATTTTTAAGTGATAGTCGCGCCATTCTCCGATGTTAGCGTCCTTTCCACTGTATTCGCGGCCGATGTTAAAACCGCCCATATACCCGACCTTTCCATCGATGACCGTAATTTTTCGGTGGTTGCGGCGGTTGAGGCGGTAAATGAAAAACGGAAAGCGCGGCGGGCGGGCGTAGGCGAATTCGACACCGCTTGCCTTCAGCGAACGGATGAGCGTTTTCGGCAACCCGAGGCTGCCGACCCAGTCCGTCAACAAGCGCACTTCCACCCCTTCCGCCGCTTTTTCCTTTAAAAGTTGGAAAAATGGCGCCGTCGTTTCGTCATGCTTGATGATATAAAACAAAATATGGATATGATCGCGGGCGCGGCGCAGCTCGGCAAAATAATCGGCAAATAAATGCCGTCCATTCACATACAAGGCCATATCGCTCCGCCGCTTTGGGTACACGACTTTTTTGCGCCCGTTGCGGAGGATCAGCCGGCCAAGCTTGTCATCAAGATAAACGAGTGCGAATATGATCACAATAACGGCAATGATGAGCATATTTTTCCCTCCTGTGCGTCGCTTCAGTACTTATTAATGTGTCCTACAACGCGCAAAAATAGCAGAGCGAACACCCGCTTCCGACCTGTCCGCGTTCTTCGCTGCTTGACGTTCCGCTGCACGGGCCCGGCAACGGCATGAGCATGATTTGGCATGGCGAGGAAGCGACATGGAGCGAACCGGGCGCCTCGCTCATCGCTGGCGCGTTTTCCCGGGTTGGGGAAACCAGCCATTTTTGAGCATATTTTGCGCACCTGCGTGGAAAGCGGGGCGCTGTTAGGCGAACGGATCCGGATGAATGCCATCCATTCGCCGCGCGTCTATATGCGGAGCCTTGCGACGCGCCATTCCCGCTCTGAGCTGTCGCCGGCGATCCGCGACGCCATTTCGGTCGTCAAAGCGGCCGGTTTTGATCTCGTCATTGTCGAAACGAGCGGGATCGGCCAGGGCGATGCCGCCATTACCGAAGTATGCGACGTTTCGATGTATGTGATGACAAGCGAATTCGGAGCGCCAACGCAGCTTGAGAAAATCGATATGATCGATTACGCCGATTTGATCGCCATTAACAAGTTTGAACGCAAAGGCTCGGAAGATGCAAAACGGCAAGTGCAGAAGCAGTATCAACGAAGCCATCAGCTGTTTGACCGTGATCTATCGGAAATGCCGGTATACGGCACGATCGCCAGCCAGTTTAACGACCCGGGCACGAATACGCTTTTTGTCGCACTTGTCGATACGATCAACCGGAAAACGGGAACGAACTGGAAGACGAATTTGAAAACCGTTGCCAACGTTGAAAAGCATAACGTCATCATCCCGAATGAGCGCCGCTACTATTTGCGCGAAATTGCGGAGACGGTCCGCTCGTACCACCGCCGCGCCGAGCAGCAAGTCGAGGTGGCCCGACGCCTCTTCCAAATCGAAGGGGCCATCGAAGCGGCGAAGGAACGGGACGAAGCTGAAGACGTGATCCGCGCGCTCGAAACGCTCAAAGCCGATTACGAAGCGAAGCTGACGCCCGAATCGAAGCGCATTTTGGCGACATGGGAAGAGACGAAAGCGAAATATGCGGCGAAGACATTCGTGACAAAAGTGCGGGACAAAGAAATTGTCACCGAACCTCTCTTTTGCTTTTTTCGCCAAATATGTAGCATAAACCCCGACAATTTGTTTATAATAAATGGTATGTATTCCACTTGCATTCATTTGTTTCATTATATAGAAGGGGAGTGCTGAACTTGAGCCTGCAGCAGCAATACTCGCCAGAGGAATTGCAGGAGATGTCGTTCGTCGAACTGGTGAACCTCATTTTGCTTGACAAGCGCGAGGCGCTGCCGTTCGACCAAATCGTCCGCGAAGCCGCGGCATTAACCGGCATGGCGGAAGACGACATCGCCGCGCGGCTTGCCCAATATTATACCGATTTAAACATCGACGGGCGGTTTATTTGCGTTGGGGAAAACGTCTGGGGGCTGCGTGCGTGGTATCCGTTTGACCAGACGGAAGACGAAACGGTGACGATCGTCAAGCCGAAGAAGAAAAAAGCGCTTGATGATGAATACGATGATTACGAAGAGTTGCTTGACGAAGAGGATCTCGATTACGACGATCTTGATGACTACGATGAGGAAGAGCTCGAGCTTGACGACGAAGAGCTGCTCGAAGACGAGGAATTCGATCTGGACGAAGACGTTGCTTTTGATGATGAGGACATTCTCGACGACGAACCGTTTGATTTGGACGATGAACCGCTTGACGAAGAGCTGGATCTCGAGGAAGCGGAGGAAGACGAATAACCGCTTGACTTTGTTTGAGGAACTCAGTACAATGTGTGTTGGGCTCTTGAAAAATGGACGAATTCATCAGTCGCTCCCTTACATATGGTAAGTGGAGCATTTTTTATTTGCCCTTTCGCAAACACTGTTATTGTAACTTCGGCAAGGGGGAAGACAAAATGACGAAATACATTTTTGTGACGGGCGGTGTCGTTTCTTCGCTCGGGAAAGGGATCACAGCTGCGTCGCTCGGGCGGCTCTTGAAAAATCGCGGCCTGAACGTGACGATTCAAAAGTTCGACCCGTACATTAACGTCGACCCGGGAACGATGAGCCCGTATCAGCACGGCGAAGTGTTCGTCACCGATGACGGCGCGGAAACGGATTTGGACTTAGGCCATTATGAGCGGTTCATCGATATTAATTTGAACAAATACAGCAACGTCACGACCGGGAAAATCTACTCCGCCGTCATCCGCAAAGAGCGGCGCGGCGATTACCTCGGCGGCACGGTGCAAGTCATTCCGCACATCACGAACGAAATCAAAGAGCGCGTCTTCCGCGCCGGCCGGGAAACGAACGCCGATGTCGTCATTACGGAAATCGGCGGTACGGTCGGCGACATTGAATCGTTGCCGTTTTTGGAAGCCATCCGCCAAATCAAAAGCGACGTCGGCCGCGAAAATGTCATGTACATTCATTGCACGCTTGTGCCATACATCAAGGCAGCCGGGGAAATGAAAACGAAGCCGACGCAGCACAGCGTGAAAGAACTGCGCAGCCTCGGCATCCAGCCGAACGTCATCGTCGTCCGTACAGAAATGCCGATGCCGCAAGAGATGAAAGACAAAATCGCTCTCTTTTGCGACATCGACCCGAAGGCAGTCATTGAGTGCCGCGATGCGGACACGCTCTATGCGGTGCCGCTTATGCTTCAAGAACAAAAGCTCGATCAAATCGTCTGTGAACATTTGCGCCTCAACTGCCGTGAAGCAGATATGACGGAGTGGAAAGCGCTCGTCGAGAAAGTGCGAAACTTGTCGAAAACGACGAAAATCGCCCTCGTCGGCAAGTATGTTGAACTGCCGGACGCCTACATTTCGGTCGTCGAGGCCCTTCGCCATGCCGGCTATGCATTTGATACGGGCATTGAGATCCAATGGGTGAATGCGGAGCACGTCACGCGCGACAATGTGGCGGAGTTGCTGAAAGACGCGGACGGCATTTTGGTTCCGGGCGGGTTTGGCGACCGCGGCGTGGAAGGGAAAATCGAGGCGATCCGCTACGCCCGCGAGCAGCGCGTGCCGTTTTTGGGCATTTGCTTAGGAATGCAGCTCGCCTCGATTGAATTTGCCCGCCATGTTGTCGGGTTGTCTGGCGCCCATTCGTCCGAGTTTGACCCGAATACGCCGCATCCGATCATCGACTTGCTTCCAGAGCAAAAGGATGTCGAAGATTTAGGCGGCACGCTTCGCCTCGGCCTGTATCCGTGCAAGCTGCAGGAAGGAACGCTCGCCTACGCTGCGTACGGCGATGAAGTCATTTACGAACGCCATCGCCATCGGTATGAATTCAACAATCAATACCGCCATCTATTAGAAGAGCATGGCTTCGTCTTCTCCGGCACGAGCCCGGATGGACGGCTTGTGGAAATTATCGAGCTGAAAGACCATCCGTGGTTTGTCGCCGCGCAGTTCCATCCTGAATTCACCTCGCGCCCGACGCGGCCGCAGCCGCTCTTCCGCGAGTTTGTCAAAGCGGCGCTGCAATCAAAAGAAGGATATGACGCCCTAGGCAAGGGGACGGTATAGCCTCCGGCGGCGCAGCAAGAAAGAGGGTGTCCCAACGCAACGGGACACCCTCTCTTTTTAGGCATATTCTTGCAAAATGTCATCAAGCAACACGACAAGCCCATAGTAGATGAACGAAGCGGCGGTCACGGTCGGCATGGCGATGCGACGCCCGTCTTCCGTCGGCACGAGCGGGCGGGACAGTTTGCTGTCGATATGGACAGTGGCCAGCTCCGCCAAGCCCGGCTCGTCTTTGACGAGCGCTGAGACGGCAACCGTATCAACGCCGTGCCCCTGCAGCTGTTCCACGAGGCGGATCGCTTCGTTGTCGTTGGAAAAACGGGCGAATACGAGCGCCCGGTCCGTTTCGTTCCAATCGCCCACTTCCCTTGATTCGATGCGGGCCGCCTTTGGCAGCCGATCCGGACCGAGAAGCGCGGCGGTGACAACCGCGTCCAATTCGCCTGCTCCGTACAGCCAGATGCGCCCGTCGCCGACGACCGCCTGGGCGAGCAGACGCGCCCCGTCCTCAAGCGCCCACTCCTCGTCCGCCGCGATTTTTTGCAGCAACCCGATCGTTTGCGTCGCCAAAATTTTCATCATTTGGCCTCCTTTCTCCGCTATTATACAAAATCCGTAAATGATCCGAAAAGCAAGCAGGAAATACGTTCGGGAAATGCGAAACATTAATAGGGAGAAAACAGGGAATAGAGGTGCATAAATGTGGGAAACAAAATTTTAATCGTCGACGACCAGTACGGCATCCGCATCTTGTTAAATGAAGTGTTTCAGCGGGAAGGGTACGTGACTTATCAGGCGGCCAACGGCATGCAGGCGTTGGAAATCGTCCGCAAACACCATCCCGACCTCGTGCTTCTCGATATGAAAATTCCCGGCATGGACGGCATTGAAATTTTAAAGCGGCTCAAAGACATCGACCCGGACATCAAAGTGATCATTATGACCGCGTACGGCGAGCTGGATATGATTCAGGAAACGAAAGAGCTTGGGGCGCTCATGCATTTTGCCAAGCCATTTGACATCGACGACTTGCGCGCCGCCGTCAAAAGCCATCTTTCTTCGTAAAGCTCTTTTTTGTGTCAGCTGCACTAACGAAGGGAATGGTTGCTGTTTTGCCGGCAAGTTGGTATGCTTATTAACGTAGATGCATTTTGCGCCTGTCGGCCTATGTTTCGCCATGGCGACAAAGACGATAATCAACTAAGGAGGATGGAACCATGTCGTTAGTATCGATGAAAGAGATGCTCAACGAGGCGCTGCGCGGCAAATATGCGGTCGGCCAATTCAACATCAACAACTTGGAATGGACGCAAGCGATTTTAGCGGCCGCCGAAGAAGAAAAATCGCCGGTCATTCTCGGCGTCTCCGAAGGGGCGGCTCGTTACATGGGCGGGTTTAAAACGGTCGTCAACATGGTAAAAGGCTTAATGGAAGACATGAACATCACCGTTCCGGTCGCCATCCATCTTGACCATGGTTCGAGCTTTGAAAAATGCAAAGCGGCGATCGATGCTGGGTTCACCTCGGTCATGATTGACGCCTCCCATCATCCGTTTGAGGAAAACGTCCGCATTACCTCACAAGTCGTAGAGTACGCCCATGCGCGCGGCGTCTCGGTTGAAGCCGAGCTCGGCATTGTCGGCGGGCAGGAAGATGACGTCGTCGGCGAAGGCGTCATTTACGCCGATCCGAAAGAATGTGAAGAACTTGTCAAACGGACAGGCATCGACTGCCTTGCTCCGGCGCTCGGTTCGGTGCACGGCCCTTACAAAGGGGAGCCGAAGCTCGGGTTTGCCGAAATGGAGCAAATCCGCGATTTGACCGGCATTCCGCTCGTTTTGCACGGCGGCACCGGCATTCCAACTGAACAAATTCAGCGCGCCATTTCCCTTGGCACATCGAAAATCAACGTCAATACGGAAAACCAAATCGCCTTTACCAAAGCGGTCCGTGAACTGCTTGCCAAAGACCCGAACGTCTATGATCCGCGCAAAATTATCGGTCCGGGCCGCGACGCGATCAAAGCGACGGTCATCGGCAAAATGCGTGAATTCGGCTCGTCCGGAAAAGCGGCGCAATAACGAGCAAACGGCAAGATCGGCCTGGCAGGCAGCTTTCGGTCGTCAACCGGGCTTGCCTGCCTGCGTCCAAATAATGACAAGGAGGGATACGTAGTGAAATTTTTCATTGATACCGCCAATTTGGAAGAAATTAAACACGCCCATGAGCTCGGCATTTTGGCCGGCGTCACGACCAACCCGAGCTTAGTGGCGAAAGAAAACGTTTCGTTCCATGACCGGCTGCGCGAAATTACATCCATCGTCTCCGGTTCGGTGAGCGCCGAGGTCATTTCGACCGATGCGGCCGGCATGATTGAGGAAGGAGAAGAGCTGGCGAAAATCGCTCCGAACATTACCATTAAAGTGCCGATGACGCCGGAAGGGTTAAAAGCGGTAAAAACGTTCAGCGAAAAAGGCATTAAAACGAATGTGACGCTCGTGTTTACCGCCAACCAGGCGCTATTGGCGGCGCGCGCCGGCGCGACATACGTTTCTCCGTTCCTCGGCCGCCTCGATGACATCGGCCATAATGGCTTAGAGCTCATTTCCACGATTGCGGACATTTTCAACATTCACGGCATCGAAACGGAAATCATCGCAGCTTCGATCCGCCACCCGCACCATGTGACGGAAGCAGCGTTGCGCGGGGCGCACATCGCCACCGTCCCGTACAAAGTGCTGATGCAATTGTTCCACCATCCGCTCACCGATCAAGGAATCGAGAAGTTTCTTGCCGACTGGAATCGGCAACAATGAAAATAAGGCGTTTGCCTCTAAAGGCAAGCGGGCTCACCCCGCCCGGCCTTGTCTTCTCATCCGAAAGGTGAAGCCACTTCCGAGCAAAGAAGGGAGACGACGATGGATAAAATCAAAATCATCGGCGGGGATCGGCTGCAGGGAACAATCAAAGTGAGCGGCGCGAAAAACAGCGCGGTCGCCTTGATTCCGGCAGCGATTTTGGCCGAGTCGCCGGTGACGATCGAAGGATTGCCGGACATTTCCGATGTGCGCATTTTAGGAAGCTTGATCGAAGAAATCGGTGGTTCGTTTTCATTTGACGGCAAGAAGGCGGTCATCGACCCGACGAACATGGTTTCCATGCCGCTTCCGAACGGAAAGGTGAAAAAGCTGCGCGCCTCCTACTATTTGATGGGCGCGATGCTCGGACGCTTCAAAAAAGCGGTCGTCGGCCTGCCGGGCGGCTGCCACCTCGGACCGCGCCCGATCGATCAGCACATTAAAGGGTTTGAAGCGCTCGGCGCCACCGTCACGAACGAGCAGGGCGCCATCTATTTGCGCGCTGAGGAGCTTCGCGGAGCCCGCATTTTTTTGGACGTCGTCAGCGTCGGCGCGACGATCAACATCATGCTGGCGGCGGTGCGCGCCAAAGGGCGGACGATTATCGAAAACGCGGCAAAAGAGCCGGAAATCATTGATGTGGCAACGCTGCTCTCCAACATGGGCGCGAAAATTAAAGGCGCAGGCACCGATGTCATCCGCATCGACGGCGTCGAAAAATTATCGGGCTGCCGCCACGCCATCATTCCGGACCGGATTGAAGCCGGCACGTACATGATTGCCGCTGCAGCGATGGGCAATGAAGTCGTCGTCGACAACGTCATCCCGCAGCACGTCGAATCGCTGACGGCCAAACTGCGCGAAATGGGCGTGCGCGTCGAGAAGGGAGAAGACCAAATTCTCGTCTGCGGCTCTGATGTTTTGAAAGCGGTTGACGTCAAGACGCTCGTCTACCCCGGTTTCCCAACCGATTTGCAGCAGCCGTTTACCGCCTTATTGACAAAAGCGAACGGCACAAGCATCGTCACGGATACCATTTACAGCGCCCGCTTCAAACACGTCGATGAGCTGCGGCGCATGAACGCCAACGTAAAAGTGGAAGGCCGCTCGGCCATTGTCACCGGCCCGGTCCAATTGCAAGGGGCGAAAGTGAAGGCGAGCGATTTGCGCGCCGGGGCCGCGCTTGTGATTGCCGGACTGATGGCTGATGGGGTGACGGAAATTACCGGCGTCGAGCATATCGACCGCGGCTACAGCGGCTTAGTCGAGAAGCTGTCCGCACTCGGCGCCGTCATTTGGCGCGAAAAAATGACCGATGAAGAAATCGAGCAAGTGAAAAACGCGTAACGTCCAGTCGACAAAGGGGAGAGGGAGAACGACGATGGAACGAAGCTTATCGATGGAACTCGTGCGCGTCACCGAAGCGGCGGCGCTTGCCGCCGCCCGCTGGATGGGGCGCGGGAAAAAGAATGAGGCTGATGACGCCGCGACGTCGGCGATGCGCGATGTGTTTGACACCGTGCCGATGAAAGGGACGGTCGTCATCGGCGAAGGGGAGATGGACGAAGCGCCGATGCTGTATATCGGGGAGAAGCTCGGCAACGGCTACGGTCCGCGCGTTGACGTCGCCGTTGACCCGCTTGAAGGGACGAACATCGTCGCGTCCGGGGGCTGGAACGCCTTGGCGGTCGTCGCGGTCGCTGACCACGGCCATTTGCTTCATGCGCCCGATATGTACATGGAGAAAATCGCCGTCGGCCCGGAAGCGGTCGGCATGATTGATATTGAGGCGCCGATCATCGACAATTTAAAAGCGGTGGCGAAGGCGAAAAACAAAGATATTGAAGACGTCGTCGCGGTTGTTCTCAACCGTCCGCGCCATGAGCGTCTCATTCATGAGCTGCGTGAAGCCGGCGCCCGCATTAAGCTCATCAATGACGGCGATGTCGCCGCCGCCATTAACACGGCGTTCGACCATACCGGCGTTGACATTTTGTTCGGCTCGGGCGGCGCGCCGGAAGGAGTGCTCGCGGCGGTTGCGTTAAAATGCCTCGGCGGCGAGCTGCAAGGAAAACTACTGCCGCAAAACGAGGCCGAGCTCGAGCGCTGCAAGAAAATGGGCATTGACGTCAACAAAGTGCTGTGCATGGACGATTTGGTGAAAGGGGACGACGCCATTTTGGCCGCCACCGGCGTCACGGACGGCGAACTGTTGCGCGGCGTTCAGCTCAAGGGGGCGTACGGCCTCACCCACTCGGTCGTCATGCGCGCCAAATCCGGCACCGTCCGCTTTATCGAAGGGCGGCACAGCTTGAAGAAAAAACCGAATTTGGTCTTTAAGTGAGACGTTCCGCCGACGGGCCGGAGCGCCTACACCGCTCATTGGAATCAAACGACAACAATCCCGCGGCTTTCCTTTCCATCCGTCTTGGCGGCGCCGGCATCGAGAGGCGCCGCTTTGCCCGGAACGAAAAAAAGATTGATTAAAAAGCGGAAAAAAGGGTAAAATAGTCGTGTTGCTTATGCAAAAATAAGCTCTGCCATTCTACTTCATTTCAGCCTTCATCCTATTTCGCGCAGGAGACTCCCACTTCAACGACCAAAGGGAGTAAGTGGGAGAGGAATGCGCGTTCCCCCTTTCTTTTGTGTATGATAGAATAAAGGCGTGGAGAAAACCGTTCAATAAAGGCACTCCAATCACG
>NZ_JAFWFM010000107.1:0-14644 GCF_017515625.1 Geobacillus sp. | reverse complement strand
TTCATCCTATTTCGCGCAGGAGACTCCCACTTCAACGACCAAAGGGAGTAAGTGGGAGAGGAATGCGCGTTCCCCCTTTCTTTTGTGTATGATAGAATAAAGGCGTGGAGAAAACCGTTCAATAAAGGCACTCCAATCACGGCTACTCGATGTATGGAGTTGGTTACAGAAAACGTTGTAACCGTAAAACATCGAGCGTAGGTCCGTCTGTTGTGTGTGGAAGCCAAGTACTGCCAACAGACACACCGAGAGAATCGGTAACGATGCAGGCATGACCTGCGTCGTTGGATAGTCGTCAACCTGCCCCCTGATGCAACCCCAAGTCAAGGAAGGAGGACGAAGTCCGTTTGCACTTCTGGGGAGTTGCAAGCCCCCACTTCAAGCGTTAGCGAAGTGGGGGTAGTTGACTATCTTCTTATACGAAATGAGATCCCTTCGCCTGTCGAACGATGCCCGAACAAACACGATGGGAGAATAGGAAACTTTGCAAAGTGTGGTGTCAAAATGGAATTAACGTTAGCGGCTTTAGAAAACATGAAGCTCAAAGAGCTGTATGAGCTCGCCAAGCAATACAAAATTTCTTATTACAGCAAGTTGACGAAAAAAGAGCTTATTTTTGCCATTTTGAAAGCACGTGCCGAACAAGACGGCCTCTCGTTCATGGAAGGCGTTCTCGAAATCATTCCGTCGGAAGGATTCGGTTTTTTGCGTCCGGTCGGCTATTCCCCGAGCTCGGAAGACATTTACATTTCCGCTTCCCAAATCCGTCGTTTTGATCTGCGCAATGGAGACAAAGTATCCGGCAAGGTGCGGCCGCCGAAAGAGAACGAACGCTACTTCGGCTTGCTTCATGTCGAAGCGGTCAACGGCGAAGACCCGGAAACCGCCAAGGAACGCGTCCACTTTCCGGCGTTGACACCGCTTTATCCGAACCGGCAAATGAAGCTCGAAACGACCCCGGACAAGCTGTCGACCCGCATCATCGACTTGATCGCGCCGGTCGGCTTCGGCCAGCGCGGATTGATTGTCGCGCCGCCAAAAGCTGGGAAAACGATGCTGCTGAAAGAAATCGCCAACAGCATTACGACGAACCATCCAGATGTCGAGTTGATCGTCTTGCTCATTGACGAGCGGCCGGAAGAAGTGACCGACATTGAGCGGTCGGTGCAAGGAGAAGTCGTCAGCTCGACGTTTGACGAGGTGCCGGAAAACCATATCCGGGTGTCTGAACTCGTCCTGGAGCGGGCGATGCGGCTTGTTGAACATAAGCGCGATGTCGTCATTTTGATGGACAGCATCACGCGCCTCGCCCGCGCGTACAACCTGGTCATTCCGCCGAGCGGGCGCACGCTCTCGGGCGGGATCGATCCGGCGGCGTTTCATCGGCCGAAGCGCTTTTTCGGCGCGGCGCGCAACATTGAAGAAGGCGGCAGCTTGACGATTTTGGCGACCGCCCTCATCGACACCGGGTCACGAATGGATGACGTCATTTACGAAGAGTTCAAGGGGACGGGCAACATGGAGCTCCATCTCGACCGCTCGCTCGCCGAGCGCCGCATTTTCCCGGCCATCGACATTCGCCGCTCCGGGACGCGCAAAGAGGAGCTGCTCATCCCGAAAGAACATTTAGAAAAACTGTGGGCGATTCGCAAAACGATGGCCGACTCGCCGGATTTTATCGAGCGGTTTTTGAACAAACTGCGCCGCACAAAATCAAACGAAGAGTTTTTCGCACTGCTTGAGCAAGAATGGAGAAACGGCGGCCCGCTTCGCCTATAACAAGCTGGTGGAATTTGTCGGGAATCGCCCGTTGCAAATGAGCGGAAAAGCTGTTATAATCTTAACATGTGTGTTTGGACCATCATCGATGTGTTCATACGATGAACCGTCTGCACCGGCCGGGCCGCTTCCGCGAAGCCCCGGCCGTTCCATGCGCGGCGCCCGGCCAAACCGGGAGAAGTCTTGGCTTGGCTGAGCCCGCGCGAACGAATAACTCTGTTTCGATGAGATACAGGGCGGAAGGAGATGAAAACGATGAAACAAGGGATCCATCCAGCGTACAAAAAAGTAATCGTCCGCTGCGCATGCGGAAACGAGTTCGAAAGCGGTTCGGTCAAAGACGAACTGCGCGTTGAGATTTGCTCGGAATGCCATCCGTTCTTCACGGGCAAACAAAAATTCGTTTCGGCAGCGGGCCGCGTCGATAAATTCAATAAAAAATACGGCCTTAAGTAATCAAGGACGGACGAAAGCAGGCAAGCGGTGCGCTTGCCTGCTTTTTCGTGAAACTAGATGGACGGCCCCTGTCGCCAGGGCGCCCCGGCCGTTTTGGCCTGGCCTGGCAGGGGCGCTCATCGTTTCGATGACAGTGTGGAGCGAAAGGAGAGGGCCCGATGTACGTGATGACGCAGTCCGGCTGGCTCGAAGTCATTTGCGGCAGCATGTTTTCCGGCAAATCGGAAGAGCTGATCCGCCGCATCCGCCGCGCTCAGTTTGCCAAACAGGAAGTGAAGGTATTCAAACCAACGATCGACAACCGTTACCGCGAAGATGCCGTCGTGTCGCATAACGGCAATTCGGTGATCGCCATTCCGGTCGCGACGCCTGCGGAAATGTTTCGTTACATTTCCGCCGCCACCGATGTCGTCGCCATCGATGAAGTGCAATTTTTTTCTGATGACATTATCGACGTCGTCCAAACGCTCGCCAACCGCGGCTATCGCGTCATCGCCGCCGGGTTGGATCAAGATTTCCGCGGCGAACCGTTTGGGCCGGTGCCAGCGCTGATGGCGATCGCCGAGTCGGTGACGAAGCTGCAAGCGGTATGCACGGTGTGCGGCTCCCCGGCCAGCCGGACGCAGCGGCTCATTAACGGGGTGCCTGCCTCTTATGATGATCCGGTCATTTTGGTCGGCGCCAGCGAAGCGTACGAACCGCGCTGCCGCCATCACCATGAAGTGCCGGGCAAACCGAACAAATGGTACGGCCGCCCGCTTTCCGAACGGGCAGGCGAATGAAGGCGTACATATTCTTGCCTGTTGCGGACATCCTAACAGCAGGGAGGAGAAATGATGAAACGCATCTGGCTGTTAGGGGTTGTTTTGCTTCTTTCTGCCTGCTCGCTCAACCCAGATCACCCGTCCTACCGTCAGCAAAGCGAAGACAAAAACGGCACGCGGCTGATGACGGATGGACGGCCGAAAATCGATGCCGACCGCGACTTGTACAACAACTTTGACGATCCGGAAAAAACGCGGCAAAATCCGAACTTCATCAGTTTGACCGAAGGAAGCGAAAATCAGCGCGCCGATACGCGCAAAGCAATGCAGCTGATCGAGCGGCGCACCGACTATCGCCCCGTTTCCGTTTGGTTTCACGGCGGCAATATGTATGTCACCGTCGATGTGCCGGATGAGTTGTCTGCTGCAGAGCGGCGGCGCGAGGCGAGCCGCATCGACAAATTGTTGACAAAAGCGATTCCGACATACGAAATTGTTGTGCGCTTGAACTAAAAGCTCCCGCTTGCGAACAGCGGGAGTTTTTGTTTGGCCTTTTTTCATGATATAATTTGAAATTAGACTGTGTGGAAAAACAGAGGTGAGTGATGTGTTTGACCGGTTGGAAGCTGTCGAACAACGGTATGAGAAGCTGAATGAACTTTTAATGGATCCGGAAGTCATCAATGATCCGAAAAAACTGCGCGATTATTCGAAAGAGCAGGCTGATTTGGCGGAAACGGTGCAAACGTACCGTGAATACAAATCGGTTCGCGACCAACTCGCGGAAGCGAAGGCGATGCTTGAGGAAAAGCTCGATCCGGAGCTGCGGGAGATGGTGAAAGAGGAAATTGACGAGCTGGAAGAACGGGAAGAGGCGCTTGTTGAAAAGCTGAAAGTGCTGCTTTTGCCGAAAGACCCGAACGATGAGAAAAACGTCATTATGGAAATCCGCGCGGCCGCCGGCGGTGAAGAGGCAGCGCTGTTTGCCGGCGACCTGTACCGGATGTATACGCGCTATGCGGAATCGCAAGGGTGGAAGACGGAAGTGATCGAAGCGAGCCCGACCGGCCTCGGCGGCTATAAAGAAATCATTTTTATGGTCAACGGAAAAGGCGCATATTCGAAGCTCAAGTTTGAAAACGGCGCGCATCGCGTCCAGCGCGTCCCGGAAACGGAGTCAGGCGGGCGCATCCATACGTCGACGGCGACGGTCGCCTGCCTGCCGGAGATGGAAGAAATCGAAGTCGAAATCAATGAAAAAGACATTCGCGTCGACACGTTCGCCTCAAGCGGACCGGGTGGGCAAAGCGTCAACACGACAATGTCGGCCGTGCGCCTCACCCATATTCCGACCGGCATTGTTGTCACGTGCCAAGACGAAAAATCGCAAATCAAAAACAAAGAAAAAGCGATGAAAGTATTGCGTGCCCGCATTTATGACAAGTACCAGCAAGAAGCGCGCGCCGAATATGACCAAACGCGCAAGCAGGCAGTCGGCACCGGCGACCGTTCCGAGCGCATCCGGACGTACAACTTCCCGCAAAACCGCGTCACGGACCACCGCATCGGATTGACGATCCAAAAGCTCGATCAAGTGCTCGATGGCCACCTCGACGAAATTATCGAGGCGCTCATTTTGGACGATCAGGCGAAAAAATTGGAGCAAGCGAACGATGCGTCGTAACGTCCACGAAGTCCTCGCCTGGGCTTCTTCTTTTTTGCGCGCCCATGGAAAAGAAGAACGGGCGGCGGAGTGGCTGCTGTGCCATCATTTGGCCGTCGATCGGGCCGGGCTGTTCGCCCGCTGGCGGGAGCCGGTTGAGGAAGCGTTGTACGAACGGTTTGCGGCCGATGTGCGTCGCCATGCGATGGAGCATGTGCCGATTCAATATTTGATTGGCTATGAATGGTTTTATGGACGGCCGTTTCTCGTCAACCGCCACGTGTTGATCCCGCGTCCGGAAACGGAAGAGCTTGTGCTCGGGGTGCTCGAGCGCCTTCCCCGCCTGTTTGCCGGCCGCCGACGGATCGATGTCGTTGATGTCGGCACCGGTAGCGGGGCGATCGCCATCACGCTGGCGCTTGAAAACGAGCGGCTGTCCGTGACCGCTACCGACATTTCCAAAGAAGCGCTCGCTGTCGCCAAGGAAAACGCCGAACGGCTTGGCGCGCGCGTCGCATTTCGATGCGGCGATTTGCTGCAGCCGTTTATACAAGGCGGACAGACGGTTGATGTTGTCGTGTCCAACCCGCCGTACATCCCGGAGATGGATGCGGCGGTCCTTTCGCCTGTCGTAAAAGAGCATGAGCCGCATACGGCGCTGTTTGGCGGCCGCGATGGGCTTGACTTTTACCGCCGCTTTGCCCGCGAGCTCCCGCTTGTGCTCGGTGTCCCTTCGCTCGCGGCATTTGAAATCGGCGCCGGGCAGGGAAAAGCGGTGGCGGCGCTCTTGGCTGCAGCGTTTCCAGATGCTGAGATTGAGGTCGCCGTTGATTTGAACGGCAAAGAGCGGATGGTATATATGACAAGAAAAAAATTAGATTGATAGGTTTAAAATGAAGCGGCGCCGTCCACAATGGAAGATGAAAGGACGGTGCCGATCATGGTGATCAAGGGACATTCGCTCGCGATTTGTTTATATATCACTCTATTAATCACAGGTGTGCTCATTAACTTGTACGGCCAGCAGACGAACGCCGGGGCAAACGCCGTTGTCGCCATTCCCGATGAGGCGATTCGCCTGCGCATCTTGGCGAACAGTGACGCCGACAAAGATCAACAGCTAAAGCGAAAAGTGCGCGATGCGGTCAATGCGCAAATCAACGGCTGGGTGGCGGAGCTTACGTCGGTGGACGAAGCGAAGCGCGTCATCCGCTCGCACTTGCCGGAGATCGAGCAAACAGTCGCCCGCGTGCTTCGCGAAGAGCAAAGCAGCCAGTCGTACCATGTGCAGTTTGGCTCAGTTCAGTTTCCGACGAAAGTGTACGGCAATTATGTGTATCCAGCCGGCACGTATGATGCCCTTCTCATTACGCTCGGGGAAGGAAAAGGGGCAAACTGGTGGTGCGTCTTGTTTCCACCGCTTTGTTTTCTCGATTTTTCCAACGGCGATGCGGTCATGATGGCGGCGAACCGATCGCCCGCCGGAACGAATGAACCGGTGTCGGCTGAGAGCGTCCGGTCAATGGAAGCCGGGTCGACGCAAAACAGCGAGGCCGCCGAAGCGGAAGCTGAGGCGATGCGAAGCGGCGAGCAGGCCATCGAGCAGGACGAACCGAAAGAGGAGAGGGATGCGATGGCGGAAACCGAAGATCGCGCCGCTTCGTCCATCCATGCGGATGGCGAGAAGGACAAAGGGGACACGGATGATCAAGAATCGTCCTTCGTCGTCATGGCCGAGCCGGAACAGCCGGTGGAAGTCAAATTTTTCTTCAAAGAATGGCTCAGCCATCTCATTCCATAAGCATCTATCCACAAAGTTATCCACAAAAATAACAAGTTTATTCACAATTTGTGTATAACTGTGGAAAGAAATCGGGCGGCGATCTGACGCTTGTAAAAAAATCCGCCATTTTCAAGATGAATCACGGCGATGGAGAAGGTGAAACGAGTGAAAACACGTGTTTGGATTGTGGATAATATTGTTGATAAACAGCAAGTTTATCCACAAATACGAGAGGCGGCCGAATGGCTGCGGGCGGGGGAAGTAGTCGCGTTTCCGACCGAAACGGTGTACGGTTTAGGAGCGGATGCCGCCAATACGGCGGCAGTGGAGAAAATTTTTGAAGCCAAAGGGCGGCCAAGCGACAACCCGCTCATCGTCCACGTCGCCAGTCGTGCGCAAGCGGAGGCGGTCGCCACGCCGCTTCCGCCAGTGGCTGAGACGTTAATGGAGCGGTTTTGGCCGGGGCCGCTCACCCTCGTTTTGCCGAAACGAGCGGGGGCCGTGTCCGAGCGAGTGACGGCCGGGCTGCCGACGGTGGCGGTGCGCATGCCGGACCATCCGCTCGCCCTCGCCTTGATTGAAGCGAGCGGTCTGGCGCTTGCCGCTCCAAGCGCGAACCGCTCCGGCAGGCCGAGCCCGACGACAGCCGCGCATGTGCTCGCGGACTTAAACGGGCGAATCGCTGGGGTGATTGACGGCGGTCCGACGGGCATTGGCGTGGAATCGACCGTGCTCGACTGCAGCGGGGACGTGCCGGTGATTTTGCGTCCGGGCGGGGTGACAAAAGAAATGTTAAGCGAAGTGATTGGTCATGTCGCCGAGGCGGCCGGCGGCGGGGACGAACAGGCAGCGCCGAAAGCGCCCGGCATGAAATATACGCATTATGCCCCGAAAGCGCCGCTTTGGATTGTCGCCGGCCCACCGGCGTTTTTGCAGCAGCTCGTGGACGAAAGCCGGGCGGAAGGGAAAACGGTCGGCGTGTTGACGACCGAGGAAAACAAGGACCGGTATGCGGCCGATGTCGTGCTGCCGTGCGGAACGCGCCGCGAGCTGACGACCGTCGCCCATCGCCTGTACGACACGCTGCGTCGGTTTGATGAAACGAATGTCGATCTCATTTACAGCGAGGCATTTCCGGAAGAAGGCCTCGGCGCGGCGATTATGAACCGGCTGCGCAAAGCGGCCGGGGGGCGCGTGATCAGCGGCTAGATGATGGATGACGCGGCCGGCAGGCGAGAAAAAGCGACGCCGCCGGGCTGAACCGGCAACAAAACGGAGACGGTTTGGGGCGGTCTATCTTTCATCCGCGCGGCTCGCAACAAAATGGAGACGGTTTTCAAGGGCGGTTGCAACGGCCTTTGGAAATCGTCGTTTTTTTGTCCATCGCTGCTTTGCCGGGCTGCGGCCGTTCCGTGGGCGTGCAGGGCGGGACAACGCCGTCATTCGCCTTTGGGTTGGCAGGAAGCGGCTGGGCCACGCGCCGCTTCTAAAGAGCTCCGGACGCGCATATGCTAGCAGTAAGGCCAGTCCGGGAGGGAAGAGAAATGGGCGCGTTAATCGGCGAGATCATCGCCTTGTCGCTGATGGCGCTGGCGTTAGGGATGGATGCTTTTTCGGTTGCCCTAGGGATGGGGCTGCTGCGCCTTCGGCTCCGGCAAATTTTTTATATCGGGGTGACGATCGGGTTATTTCATATTGTAATGCCGCTAATCGGCATGTTGGTCGGCCGTTTGTTGTCGCGCGAGTTTGGAAGCATCGCGACATATGCGGGCGGGGTGCTGTTGCTATGGCTGGGCGCGCAGATGATTATGGCTTCGTTCCAGCGGGAGGACGGGTCGCAACTATTTCCGCACGGCGCCGGGCTGCTTTTTTTTGCGTTCAGCGTCAGCCTCGACAGCTTTTCCGTCGGGCTGAGCCTCGGCATTTTCGGAGCGCGGACGATGGTGACGATTTTGCTGTTTGGCCTGTTCAGCACGGTGCTGACATGGCTTGGGCTCTTTGTCGGCCGCCATTTTCAACAATGGCTCGGCTCGTACAGCGAAGCGCTCGGCGGCAGCATTTTGCTCGCGTTCGGGCTGAAGCTGCTTTTTTCTTAACAAACGGGGCGGACCGGTTTTTTCTTCCCAGTCGGAGAAAAAGCGGGATGCCTGCTTTTTTTTGCTCTTTTCCCTATGGTATATTGATGGTAAGTCATTGATGTGAAGAGGTGGTTGTATGCCATATCGCATTTTGTTCGTTTGCACGGGCAATACATGCCGGAGCCCGATGGCCGCTGCGCTGCTGGAGAATAAGCAGCTGCCAGGCGTCGAGGTGAAATCGGCTGGCGTGTTTGCGTCGGAAGGGAGCGAGGCGTCGGTTCATGCCAAGATGGTGTTGAAGGAAAAAGGAATCGAAGCGGCCCACCGCTCCTCGCAGCTGAAAAAAGAGCATATCGACTGGGCGACGCACGTGCTGGCGATGACATCCGGCCATAAAGACATGATCGTCGAGCGTTTCCCAGAAGCGAAGGACAAAACGTTTACGTTGAAGCAGTTCGTCTCGGGAACAGACGGCGACATCGCCGATCCGTTCGGCGGGCCGATTGAAGTGTACCGGGCGGCGCGCGATGAGCTGGAGACGCTCATTGACCGCTTGGCGGAAAAGTTGCAAACAGAACAATGAGGTAAAGAAGTGAGGGGAAACACAAATGGGGGGGACAAGTCGTAAGTTCAGTTTGCGCCTGAAGCTCATCGTTTTTACGACAGCGTTGGCGCTGATCACGTATTCAACGAGCGCCTTTTTCTTGTACGTTTTGTATGATCAGTGGTTCGCCTCATGGAACAAAAGCGTGTTCACGATGATCGTGCTGCTCCTTGGCATCTTTTGGTCCGGAGTGCTTGCCTATTTGGCCGCTGGCTGGATTACAAGGCCGCTGCAACGGCTCGAGGAAGCGGCGGCAAAGGCGACAGAAGGGCATATCGATGAGGATGTTCCGCTGCCCTCTTCCCATGATGAAATCCGCTCGCTGGCTGTCGCGTTCAACCGGATGCTCGGCCATTTGCGCGCCGTCGTCGCCAATGTGGAAGAGAGCGCAGCGCGCACGACGGAAAAGACAGCGGAAATGAGGCAGGCGTCCGAAACAGCGTCAAGCCGTGCACGCGATATTGCAGCGACGATTGACGACATTTCCAAAGGGGCGGCGTCTTCGGCCGAGGCGATCCAAGAAGCGGCTGCGGCGGCCGAGGATGTGCTTGCTATCGCCGTGCAAGTCAAAGAAACAGCCGAGCGAGCGGAACAGTCGGTATATGGGATGGCCGAAACGTTGAAGGCAAGCCGCGATATCACCGATTCGCTCATTAGCGGCATCGATCAGCTGGCTGACGATCAAGAACGGTCGCGGGCGGCTGTCAAGCAGCTCGAAGCACACGCCAATCAAATCGGCAACATTACGTTGCTTGTCGCGGACATCGCCGAACAGACGAACTTGCTTGCGCTCAATGCTTCCATTGAGGCAGCCCGTGCCGGCGAGCACGGCCGGGGGTTTGCTGTTGTCGCCGAGGAAGTGCGCAAGCTGGCGGATGAGAGCGCCAAGGCGGTCAAGAAAATCGCGGAACTGGTCGGCAACATTCAAAATGAAGTCGCCCGTGTGGTGGCGCAAATGGACAAGCAGGTGGCTGCTGCCAACGCTGAGGCGGCGAAAGGGGAGCGCACGAATGAGGCCATTGCGGCCATGGCGGCCTCAGCTGATGAAGTGATCCGCGCCGTCCATGACATCGCTGAGCTGGCGAAGCGTCAAATGGGGCATATGGAGCGGGCCGCGGCGCAAACGCAAGAAGTGGCGGCGATTGCTGAGCAGACGTCCGCCGGCGCGCTCGAAGTGGCGGCGGCGACCGAGGAGCAGGCTGCATCGATCAACGATGTGCATCAACTGGCTGGCGAGTTGGTGGAACAGGCCGAACAATTGCAGGCGGCTGTTGCCCGGTTTCGCACCCGTTGATGTACAGGCAAATATGATTTGTCGAAAGGAGGAAGGGCGATTCCTCCCTGGCTTTCGCTATCACGGCGAAGCCTAGGGTTCCTCGTCCGAATGTGATGAAAGTTGCGATTGCTTCTGACCATGGTGGAGTTCGCATTCGTGAGGAAATTAAAGCGCTGTTGGATGAAATGGGAATCGAGTACACCGATTTCGGCTGCGATTGTGAAACATCGGTCGATTATCCGGATTACGCGCTCCCTGTCGCGGAAAAAGTGGCGCGCGGCGAATTTGACCGCGGCATTTTGATTTGCGGCACCGGCATCGGCATGACGATTGCCGCCAACAAAGTGAAAGGGGTGCGCTGCGCCCTTTGCCACGACGTCTACAGCGCCAAGCTGACGCGCATGCATAATGACAGCAACATTCTCGCGATGGGGGAGCGCGTCATCGGCCCCGGCCTGGCGCGCGAAATCGCCAAGGCATGGCTTGAGACCGAATTTGAAGGCGGACGCCATGCGCGGCGAATCGGCAAAATCGCCGACTATGAAAACAAGCATTTGTAGGCAGAACCAGGGCCGCATCGGAGCGGATGTGGCCTGTGGGCCATAAGCGAAAGGTGTGGGCGTCTAGCTTCATGAGGGCAGCAGCGCAAAGGCTGGGAATCCGGCGATGTTCACAACAAACGCCGTTCATCTTTCGCGAATCATTGGTGAAAATACTATATAATAGATGCAATTTAAAGCTTTAACATTTTTCGTTTTGACCGATCATTTCATCCAACTGTCGAGTGACCGAACAACACCGCTTAAAGACCCATGAATGGGTCTTTAAGCGAGTCGTGGTTCGGTCTTCCGTCACGCCTTAGCGTGACGGAGGCAAGCCTACGGCTTGCCTTCGACAGTCAAAAATGGATGAGCCACTTTTCCGTCAAGGATATGTTAAACGATTTCGTTGCATCTATAGAGAAGGCCATTGAAAAACAGCCGTTTTTTGAAATGGATGATTCTAAAGTGAAGGAAGAGCAGCATGTATAAGGTTTCTCCATTTGAAAAGCAACGTGATGGAGCCACATTTTCCGTTATATCACTAGACTTCTAGTGTTCGTCAAGGATCGTGTGGGGCACACCGTGCGAAGGAGGGAAAGGAATGGACGCACGATTGACCGAATGGCGGGAGCAATGGCAAGCCATCTTGCATGAGTTTCGCAAACAGGCTCCGCTTGGCCGCGGCGATGTCGTTGTGATCGGCTGCAGTACGAGCGAGGTACTTGGCGAGCGGATCGGCACGGCTGGATCGATGGACGTTGCCGCCATGCTGTTTGCCGAGCTTGACGCGTGGCGGCGCGAAACCGGCATTGCGCTCGCGTTTCAATGTTGTGAACATTTAAATCGGGCGCTTGTTGTCGAACGGGAAACCGCCAAAACTCACGGGCTGGAGATCGTTTCGGTCGTTCCAGTGCCGAAAGCGGGTGGGGCGATGGCCGCCTACGCCTATCGAAAGTTCGCTGACCCGGTCGTTGTCGAGGCGATTCGCGCCGATGCCGGCATTGACATCGGCCATACGCTCATCGGTATGCATTTGAAGCCGGTTGCCGTTCCCGTGCGCGTTTCGGTGAAGCACATTGGATCGGCGTGCGTGACGCTGGCGAAGACGCGGCCAAAGCTGATCGGTGGCGCCCGCGCCGTCTATACGTTAGAAAACCCGAACAATTTCTGTTCTTTCTAACAATTTCATTCATTTTCCTTTGAACTTGCCTAGCTGAAGCTGATAAAATAAAAATGAATATTCACTGATTTCGCATAAGGGGGAGCTATTGATGAACTACTTGCCACAACAAGATCCGCAAGTGTTCGCGGCCATTGAGCAAGAGTGGAAACGGCAGCATGCCAAGATTGAGCTCATCGCCTCGGAAAACTTTGTCAGCCGCGCGGTGATGGAAGCGCAAGGATCGGTGCTGACGAACAAATACGCGGAAGGCTATCCGGGCCGCCGCTATTATGGCGGCTGCGAGTACGTCGACATCGTCGAAGAGTTGGCGCGCGAGCGGGCGAAGCAATTGTTCGGGGCGGAGCATGCGAACGTCCAGCCGCATTCGGGGGCGCAGGCGAACATGGCCGTTTATTTCACCGTTCTTGAGCACGGCGACACGGTGCTTGGCATGAATTTGTCGCACGGCGGCCATTTGACGCACGGCAGTCCAGTCAACTTCAGCGGTGTGCAATACAACTTTGTCGCATACGGCGTCGACCCGGAAACCCATGTCATCGATTATGACGACGTGCGCGAGAAAGCGCGCTTTCATCGGCCGAAGCTGATCGTCGCCGGCGCGAGCGCCTATCCGCGCATTATCGATTTCGCCAAATTCCGGGAAATCGCTGATGAAGTCGGCGCCTATTTAATGGTTGACATGGCCCATATTGCCGGTCTTGTTGCGGCAGGTCTCCATCCGAACCCGGTGCCGTACGCCCATTTCGTTACGACGACGACGCATAAAACGTTGCGCGGTCCGCGCGGCGGGATGATTTTATGCCAGGAGCAGTTCGCCAAACAGATCGACAAAGCCATTTTCCCTGGCATTCAAGGCGGGCCGCTGATGCATGTCATTGCCGCCAAGGCGGTGGCGTTCGGCGAAGCGTTGCAGGACGACTTTAAAGCGTACGCGAAGCGCGTTGTCGATAACGCCAAACGACTTGCCTCCGCCCTGCAAAACGAAGGGTTCACCCTCGTATCCGGCGGCACGGACAACCATTTATTGCTTGTCGATTTGCGCCCGCAGCAGCTGACCGGAAAAACGGCGGAAAAAGTGTTGGATGAAGTTGGCATTACAGTGAATAAAAACACCATTCCGTACGATCCGGAAAGCCCGTTTGTCACGAGCGGCATTCGCATCGGCACGGCTGCGGTGACGACGCGCGGCTTCGGATTGGAAGAGATGGACGAAATCGCCGCGATCATCGGCCTTGTGCTGAAAAACGTCGGCAGCGAACAAGCGCTTGAGGAAGCGCGCCAACGCGTCGCCGCTTTGACGGAAAAGTTTCCGCTCTATCAAGACTAAGCGCCGCCGCTTCGTCCGAAACCGTACGGTGCACCGCCTCCGGATTTGGCGGTGCGCCTTTTTCCGTTCGTTCGGCAGTTGAATAGGCGCTCGTTTTCCAGTAGAATGTATAGAAGTGTAGTGCATACATACGGAAGAGGAGAGTTGACCCATGGGAAAAGTGTACGTCTTTGATCATCCGCTCATCCAGCATAAATTGACCTACATTCGCGACAAGAATACGGGCACGAAAGAATTTCGCGAGCTTGTCGACGAAGTGGCGACGTTGATGGCGTTTGAAATTACACGTGATCTGCCGCTTGAGGAAGTCGAGATCGAAACCCCCGTCAGCAAAGCGAAAGCGAAAGTAATTGCCGGCAAAAAGCTCGGCGTCATCCCGATTTTGCGCGCCGGCATCGGCATGGTTGACGGCATCCTGAAGCTCATCCCGGCGGCGAAAGTCGGCCATATCGGCTTGTATCGCGATCCGGAAACGTTAAAGCCGGTCGAATATTACGTCAAGCTGCCGAGCGATGTCGAAGAGCGCGATTTTATCATCGTCGACCCGATGCTCGCAACCGGCGGATCAGCGGTGGCGGCGATCGATGCGCTGAAAAAGCGGGGTGCGAAAAGCATTAAATTTATGTGCCTGATCGCGGCGCCGGAAGGAGTCAAAGCGGTGGAAACCGCGCACCCGGATGTGGACATTTACATCGCTGCCCTTGATGAGCGGTTGAACGACCACGGCTATATTGTCCCTGGTCTTGGCGACGCCGGCGATCGGCTGTTTGGCACGAAATAACCCGAAGCAGGCCGTTGCCCGTACGGTCGAAAGAGGGGGCCGTGTCCATACCCATCAAGTTAAGAATTTTGGTCTTTGTGCATCGTCAAAAACACGGTATCCTTTCTAACGAACACTCCACGTTAGAAAGGATTTTTTTCATGGAAAAACAAATGAAAGCATGGATTCAAACCATTCGTCAACTCTTTTCTCCCGAAGAATGAACCCGTCTCGCACAGAAAACAGGCTTTATCCGGCGGCAGCGTTCGTTAACGGCGGAAGCCTTTCTGACTCTCTGTGCATGGGGATGTTTCAAGCTCGGATGTATTGGCATCAAAAGGAAGACATTGAAATCAGTGAACGGAAAGCGCTCGATCTTCTCCAATCGTATTGGCACCAGTTGCTTTTGCGTTCGCATATGGCGGAAAT
>NZ_JAFWFM010000106.1:0-4355 GCF_017515625.1 Geobacillus sp. | reverse complement strand
TGTGCTAATCTATTCATGAGACATGAACCTCCTTGTGTGAATGGGTTTTGAGCACATCTATTTTACCCAAGGAGTCCGGTTCATGTCTCCTTTTTTGTTTAGTTGTCAATTTATGTCAGTGAATTTGCTCATCTACAGTTATACCATATTTTACTGAATCTATCCTATTTTCAGCAAAATATAGTTAAGGCGATTCATCTCCCACTTACTCCGCTTCGCTTCGTTGAAGTGGGAGTCTTCTCGCCTAATTAAGATAAAAAAAGCCGCCCGCTATGAGCGGGCGATCATGGGAATGGACAATGATGAACAGGCGGCCGGCAGCGCGCGTTGTCGGCCGCGTCCATCATGGTTAGTTGGCGGCCAACGTTTTCCCGAGCGCTTCGCGGGCCGGGACGTAGCGATAGCCGAGGTCGCGGGCGACGGCTTCGTACGTGATTTCGCCGTTGGCGACGTTGACGCCAAGCTCGAGCGCCGGGTTGTCCGTAATGGCTTGCATGACGCCTTTATTGGCGATTTGCAAGGCGTATGGGATCGTGACGTTCGTCAAGGCGATCGTCGAGGTGCGCGGGACAGCACCCGGCATGTTGGCGACCGCATAATGGACGACGCCGTGTTTGACGTACGTCGGGTCGTCGTGCGTCGTGACGTGGTCGCTCGTCTCGACAATACCCCCTTGGTCGATGGCGACATCGACGATGACCGAACCCGGTTTCATCGCTTTCACCATGTCCTCGGTGACGAGCTTCGGCGCCCGCGCCCCTGGGATGAGGACAGCGCCGATGACAAGGTCGGCCTCTGCGACCGCTTCGGCAATGTTCATCGGGTTGGACATGAGCGTCGTAATTTGGTTGCCGAAAATGTCGTCAAGCTCGCGCAGGCGATCCGCGTTCAAGTCGATGATCGTGACATCTGCCCCGAGGCCGACCGCGACTTTTGCCGCATTCGTGCCGACGACCCCGCCGCCGATGATGACTACTTTGCCGCGGGCGACGCCAGGGACGCCGCCAAGCAAAATGCCTTTGCCGCCGTACGGCTTTTCCAAAAATTGCGCCCCGATTTGCGCCGCCATCCGTCCGGCGACTTCGCTCATCGGCGTCAACAGCGGCAGCGTGCGGCCGACTTGCACAGTTTCATAGGCGATGGCGATAACGCCGCTTTCTTTTAACGCGCGCGTCAACTCTGGGTCGGCGGCCAAATGCAAGTAGGTGAACAGCACAAGCCCCGGACGGAAGAAGCGGTATTCGCTTGGCAGCGGCTCTTTCACTTTCATCACCATATCTGCTTGCGCCCACACATCTTCCGCTCGCTCGATGATTTGTGCTCCGGCACGGGCGTAATCATTGTCGCTGAAACCGCTTCCAACCCCTGCCTCTTTCTCAATGAGCACCGTATGTCCTGCCTGAACGAACGACAATACGCCAGCCGGCGTAATGGCGACACGGTTTTCGTTATTTTTAATTTCCTTTGGCACTCCAATAATCATGAATATGGTTCCTCCTCATCAAAAGTGGCCTTACTTATAGTATAAAAGAGACGGAACGGGCCGGGCGTTGTTCAAAAAAGAGAAAGAAGCGCGTGGGTTTTGTGGATTTCCACAAATTCAACCGCGCGCTTCGTATTTCGCTAATTTAATATCGATGTATAATTTGATTTTTTGATTCATGTCATTGAGATCAAGCTCGGCGATGTCGGCAATCCGCTTGAGCCGATAAGCAAGCGTGTTCGGGTGAACGTTGAGGACGTCGGCGGTTTCTTGCACATTTTCGTTATGGTCAAAAAATGTTTCAAACGTTTTCACCAAGTCGCTGTGATGTTTGCGGTCATAGGCTTGCAATTTCTCAA
Organism: Geobacillus sp.; assembly: GCF_017515625.1. Lineage (NCBI taxonomy): Bacteria > Bacillati > Bacillota > Bacilli > Caryophanales > Anoxybacillaceae > Geobacillus > Geobacillus sp. The sequence goes on along the minus strand of NZ_JAFWFM010000106.1, from coordinate 2,513 downwards.
GCGCCGGGTTGGTCCAGCCTCCTTGCCGTTTTTTTTCAAGCAAAAAGTCAAAAAATTGGTAAATACCGAGTTGGGCGTAGCCGTAGACGCCGTTGATGTCATCCCCAAGCTTCTCCTTCAGCGCTAGCACGGCGAGCGCTTCGCGGTAGCTTTTTTCAATGAGGCGACAGACGCTGTACACGCCGCCAAATCCGCACTGCACATCGTGGATGTGAAATCGTTCTTTCATTTTGGCGGCGAACGATTCGATGAATGCACTCAGCTCTTTCAGCGGCTGGTCAGTTTTGGGCGCCCCAAGCAAAATCACATCGCGGCCGTCGGTCGTATAAAGAAGGAGCGGGAGTTGCTGAGTCGTCTGCAAGAGATAAGAAATTTGCCGCTCCATTTCGGCGGTCAAATCAGCGGCAAAGCGGAAGACGACAACGGCAAACTGCGGTGCGGTCGGGATTTGCATGGCAGCGAGATGGGCGCGAATCTCGTCTTCGGCCGCGATATGGCTCGTCAGCAACTTCCAAAACAGCTCCTGCACCCGCTCTTCTTTTTTGTTTTTGCGCATATACAGCTGCAACACTTTGTTTTTCGCTGCCTTGGCGGCGAGCTTGAGCCATTCCATCTCCTCAGGCGACAGCGTCCGGTTCGTTTCCAGCACCCAGATGAAACCGATCACCTCATCATTTTTCCAGATCGACACAGCGACGCGGCTGCCGAGGCCGACGTCATGAATCGGCGGCACGCGCACCGGCTCGCGGCTTTTGAGCAGCGCCGGGATGGCGCCTTGTTTCCATAAGCTGTTGATCACTTTTTCCGGGACGCGCCGGCTGATGATCGTCGCCGTCCGCGCCGGATCGGTGTAATCGTCATGGGCGCTGTAGGCGATGAGCCGATGGTTCGCATCTTCGATCGTCACCGGGCATTTCAGCACGTCGCTGACGCGGTCGGCAAACTCTTCAAGGCTGTCAAATTCGCCGCGGAACGGGTCGGTATCATAAGACATATTGACTCCCTCGCATCGTCCATATGATTTGTAGTTTCATTTTATCATAAATGTGAATCCACCACCGTTATTGTATGATGAAAGAAAGGAATGGCTGCGCTTTCTGTCCAAGGAAGGAAAGAAGGAATTCTCCCAAGAATGAAAAAATGGGACATTGCCGTCATTCCCAGCGACGGAATTGGCAAGAAAGCCGTTCTCGTGGCGAACATGAACGTCAACAGCAAATATCCGTCAATGTTTGAACCGGTGCACGGTTTGGCGCCGGATATTTACGGCAAAGGTATCGCCAATCCGATCGGGCAAATTTAGACAGCGAAGTTGATGTCTGACCATTTCGTTGAAGAAGAGCTCGGCGCCTTGTTGCTAAAAACGATTGGAGATGTTACCGCCGATGGCATCAAAACGCCGAATCTTGGCGGCACGGCTTGCGGTTTTCTTCCGTTTCGGTATACTGTTTTCAGATGAACTGCAAAAGAAAGGATGATGTTCGTTGTTCAAAAAATGGTTTGGCAAGCAACAGCCGAAGGAAGAGATGATCACCGCACCGCTTGACGGGACGATTGTGCCGCTTGAAGACGTGCCGGATCCGGTGTTTGCGCAAAACATGATGGGCGATGGTATCGCCATCGACCCGGCGGATGGGGATGTCGTCGCTCCGGTCGATGGCGAAATCATTCAGCTCTTTCCGACGAAACACGCCATCGGCTTGCGTTCGGCAGCGGGTGTGGAGTTGCTCATCCATGTCGGCATCGACACCGTGTCGATGAACGGGGAAGGGTTTACCGCTTATGTCAAAGCCGGCGACCGAGTGAAGCGGGGCGATCGGCTTCTTTCTGTCGACTTGCCACTTGTGCGCGAGAAAGCGAAAAGCGCGGTGACGCCCATCATCATTACGAACGGGGATGCCCTCAAAAGCCTTGAGAGAAAGGCCGAGGCATCAGCCAAAAAAGGCGAGACGGTCTTATTTCATGTGAAAATGAAATAAGGGCGGAAGGGAGGACATATGGCGTTTCGCATCCATAAGATTTTAAACAACAACGCTGTTGTCGTGCTCGACGAAGGCAAAGAGAAAATTGTCATGGGCCCGGGGATTGCGTTTCAAAAGCGGAAAAACGATCTCATCCCCCCGGGCCGCATTGAGAAAATTTTCGTCATGGAAGAAGAAAATGAGAAGTTCCAGCAATTGCTTCGCACGTTGCCAGAAGAACATATCGATATTGCCGAAGAAATTATCAGCTATGCGGAAGGCAAACTGCAAGCACCGCTCAACGACCATATTCATATTGCGCTGACTGACCATTTGTCGTTTGCCATCGAGCGGTTGAAGCAAGGTTACCGCATTCAAAACAAATTGCTCAATGAAATTAAAGTGCTATATCACGAGTGTTGATTATCCAAAATTAGACATACGCCTTCCATAAATTTGGGCATACTCAAACAAAGCAGCGGCCATCCCGGATTTCCAATCGAGAGGAAGCTGCCCAGAGAAAAAACGGCGAACGAACGAAATGAAGGAAAG
>NZ_JAFWFM010000105.1:0-7439 GCF_017515625.1 Geobacillus sp. | reverse complement strand
TACATGCCTATATTATAACCGATATTCAGCTGTTTTAAAAGTTAAAATAAACAAGTCGTGTGCCTATGAAATTCAGTGTTTTTTTCTAGGATCCGCATCGCGAAATCTTTGATATAACAGCATTTTGGCCATTTTCATTTGCCTAAAATGGCCTCAAAACTGTCGAACTCGGGTTCGAGTGTGGAGGATCATATGGAGCGTTTCGTTCTTTGGCTGCTTGTCGCGGTCGGGGCGGGGCTTTTGCTGTTGAGTTTCCGCTTTTTGCCGGCGCGGGATGTATGGGTGTCGTTTTTGCTGAATGCGTATGCAGCGAGTTTTTTCGGTTCGATCGTGGCGGGGGCCGGGCTGCTGGAGTATCCGGTCCGTTTTTTTGCCAGCTATACGGGCAACAGCGTCATTTTTGAATATCTTCTCTATCCGGTTGTCAGTGTGTACGTCTATGCCACCTCGCGCCGGGCGCGCTGGCCGGGTGTGGCGGCGCAATGCGCGGGGTATGCGGCGGTGCTGACAGCCCTTGAGGTTGTCTTTGAACGGTATACGGATTTTATCGAATATCATGGTTGGAAGTGGGAATACTCACTCGTTACAATGTTTCTGTTGACGTTGGCCGTTCGGTTGCTCGCAGGGCGAATGCTGAGACGAAATGAGTGAGCCAGCATGTCTATTTTTGCCCGTTTGGCGCTATACATATAGTATCATGTCCAAAAGGAGGCAAACGGGATGGTGCTGTTTGACATCAAACACCGCCTGTATTATGAAGCCATCAATTCCGCGCGTCCAAAAATGGCGCCGATCCGCCAAGACCGGGCGTGGGGGTATGTCTGGAAGACCGTAAACGGCGAGGCGGTGAAGTTTTGGATCGATTTCCGGCGCGGGCGGTACATGTATTTTGAGTACGGGCGCAAGTGGTACCGGGTCGCGTACTTGCAGGCAAACGGAAAAAAGTCAGGCGATGATGTGTTGGATGGCGCGATGATCGATTTGACGGTGGACGGGCACCGGCTGCTGTTCATGAAAGGGCGCGTTGGCCGCGAGACGGCGCAAGTGGTCTAAAGCAGGTGCGCCTCTTGGCAGGCGTTGGAGGGTCTTTTTCGCGCTTACGCTGAAACGGCGGGCGGCAAGGGATCATTTTCCCTTGCCGCCTTCTTTTTACGCCCACCACATCTCGGGCAGTTCTTCTTTGAACAACACCTTTTTCAAGAGGGCGACGGCCTTTGACAGCCCTTCATCGATCGAAGCGAGCATATCTTCGTGTTCGATCGACAGCACGTAGTCGTAGCCGACGGCGCGCAGGGCGCTGACGATGTCGCGCCACATTTTTTCGCTTTGCCCGTAGCCGACGGTGCGGAACACCCATGAGCGATCGAGAATTTGGCTGTAATGTTTCGTATCGAGCACGCCGTTTTTGCGGATGTTCGCTTCGTCTAAGTACGTGTCTTTCGCATGGACGTGGAAAATCGCTTTTTCGCGGCCGAGCAGTTTGATCGCCTCAACCGGGTCGATGCCTTGCCAAAGCAAGTGGCTCGGGTCAAAGTTGGCGCCGATCGCTTCACCGACGTGTTCGCGCAGTTTGAGGAGCGTTTCCGGGTTGTAGACGACAAAGCCCGGATGCATTTCAAAGGCGATTTGCGTGATGCCGTGCTCCTTGGCGAACGCGGCTTCTTCGCGCCAGTACGGAATGACGACTTCTTCCCATTGCCATTTTAAAATTTCCAAGTAATCCGGCGGCCAGGAGCATGTGACCCAGTTCGGGTATTTGGCGCCGGGATGGTCGCCCGGGCAGCCGGAGAAGGCGTTGATGACCGGGACTTCGAGCTGCTCGGCGAGCCTGACCGTTTTCCGCCACGTGTCATGTGACTGTTTCGCGAACGTTTTGTCCGGATGAAGCGGGTTGCCATGGCAGCTTAACGCGCTGATGACGAGGCCGCGGTCGGCGACGGCTTTTTTCAACGCTTTGATGTTTTCCGGCTGGTCCAAAAGTGCGTCGGGATCGCAATGGGCGTTGCCCGGGTAATTGCCGGTGCCAAGCTCAACGGCTTCGATGCCCATGGCGGCGACTTTGTCCAGCATCTCCTCAAACGGCAGCTGTTGATACAAGACGGTGAATACGCCTACTTTCATTTTGTCATTCTCCCCCTTTTGACGGCGCGCAACGGCCGGACGGCCGCCGCGCCGCGCTGTTGTTGCTTCTCGTCGGATGAGCGGATCGAACGAACTCCCACGCTTATTCCGCCACCCGCACCCATTGTTTCGTGCGATGGCTTTCCAAAATGGCGTCGACGATCCTCATCGTATGGTGGCCGTCGGCGATCGTCGCAAACGGCAGTTCCCCGAGCGCCTCGCCGCGTTGTTTCCGGATGATGGCGCCATAAAAATCACGGAACAAATTTTTCAGCCCGTCCGGCCAGCCTTCTTCATGGCCGCCCGGGTAATGGGCGTAAGCGGCGGCTTGCGGCGACAAAAGCGCCGGGTCGCGGACGATTTCTTCGTTCGGGCCGCTGCGGCGCCCGACCCAGAGGCGGTTCGGGTGCTCTTGGTCCCAGGCGAGCGTCATCTCATCGGCGGCGATTTCAAAATAGAGCCGGTTTTTGCGGCCGGCGCTCACTTGGGAAATCGTAAACGCCCCGTGGGTGCCGTCGTCAAAATGGACGAGCACGCTGCCGCCGTCTTCCGTGTCAATCTGGACGGGCTCGGCGTCTTGAGCATGCCCGGATGCAAACGTGCTCCCTTCCTGCTTCGGCTTGTAGCGGACCGGATGGACAGTGCGCAAGTCGGCGAACACTTCGACGATTTTCTTGCCGAGCACGTATTGCACCGTGTCGCACCAATGCGAACCGATGTCGGCGATGGCGCGCGACGGGCCGTTTTGCGCCGGGTCGAGCCGCCAGTTGTAGTCCGTGTCATACAAGAGCCAGTCTTGCACATAGCCGCCGTACACGAAATGAACGCGCTTCGCCTCACGGGCGAGCCGCTCTTTCGCCTCGACAACGAGCGGGTAGTGACGGTAGTTGAAGCAGACCGCGCTAAGGCTTTCGCTTTGTGCAGCGAGCCGCTTTAATTCCGCCGACTGTTCGCTGTCCATGGCGAGTGGCTTCTCCGACAACAAATGTTTCCCTGCCTCGAGCGCGGCCATGTTGATCGGGAAATGGAGGACGTTGCGCGTGCAGTTGTGCACGGCTTCGACGTCCGGGTCGTCAATTAAAGCGCGGTAGTCGCCGTACGCTTTCGGAATCCCGAATCGGCGAGCGGCTTCCTCCGCTTTTTCTTGGCTGCTTGAGGCGATGGCGACGATGTTCACAAACGGCAGGCGGCGGAGCGCCTCAATATGGGAAGAAGCGGAAAAGCCGGTGCCGATAATACCGACATTGATCGGTTTCACTGCGTCACTCCTCCTTGTTTCGCTTTGATCGGCTCAAGCGGCTTGACATTGCCAAAGACGATTTCCCCGCGGTTGACCGGCGCGGCCCAGCGGACGGCGTTAGCGATCACTTTCAGCACATCCGGGTGATGGTACGTCGGATACGTTTCATGGCCGGGGCGGAAGTAGAAAATTTTCCCTTTCCCGCGCGTGAACGTGCAGCCGCTGCGGAACACTTCTCCGCCTTCAAACCAGCTGATGAAAATCGTTTCGTCCGGCTCTGGGATGTCGAAAAACTCGCCGTACATTTCTTCCTGCTCAAGCTCGATGTACGATCCGATTCCTTCCACGATCGGATGGCCCGGGGCGACGACCCAGAGACGCTCTTTTTCATCGGCTTCGCGCCATTTCAAATTGCATGTCGTCCCCATCAGCTTTTTGAAAATTTTCGAGAAATGGCCGGAGTGAAGGACAATGAGCCCCATTCCTTCGAGCACGCGGCGGTGGACGCGTTCGACAACCTCATCTTTCACTTCATCATGGGCGATATGCCCCCACCAGACGAGGACGTCGCACCGGTCGAGCACCTCGTCGGTCAAGCCGTGCTCCGGTTCGTCCAAGACAGCGGTCGCGGCGTCAAACCCTGCTTCGGCTAGGTAGTTCGCGATGACGGTATGCATTCCTTCCGGATAAATCGCTCTTACCTGTTCATCTTTCTTTTCATGGCGAAATTCGTTCCAGACGACAACGCGGATGGGTGTGGTCATTCATTGATCCCCCTTGGTTCTTTCGGCCTGTCTGTATGCGGCTAGGCCGAGTGTTTTTTGGAATGTTTCCCCATGTTCGCGACTCGTTGGGACGCCAGTGCGATTCATGGAGCGTTTCTCACCATTCGATGCGAACTTGCCGCCCTTTTTCGGACGATTCGTAAATCGCTTCTAACACTTTGGCGATCGTAAGCCCTTGTTCCGCCGTGCAAAGCGGTGCCGTCTCCTCCGTGATGCTCGTGACAAAGTGGTCAAGGAGCGCCACCCGTTCGCCCTGGTCCTCAAAATGGAGCGTGACATCGGCCGGAACGCCGTGTTCGTTGCGGAACCATTTCACTTCTTGGCGGTTGCCGGCGATGTTCCACTCCCAGCGCACGCCGCCTTCCGTGCCAAGAAATTCGACATATGCCCGCTCTTCTTCAATGTGCGACGCCCAGCTCGTCTCCAGCAGCACCGTCGCGTCGTTTTCGAGCTGGATGAACGCCGCGGCGAAATCTTCGACCGTATAGGCGGCATCAGGCGAAAACGTCGTTCCCGGCCATGCCCCTTGGCGGCGCGGGCCGAACTTCGCGTACGTTTTCCCCGTCACGGCGACCGGGTTCGGGTTCCCGAGCAGCCAAAGCGTCACATCGAGCATATGGACGCCCAAATCGATGAGCGGACCGCCGCCGGAGCGCTCGCGGTCAAAAAACCATGCCCCCCATGCGGGAATGCCGCGGCGGCGCACCCAGCCCGTTTTCGCGTAATAAATCTCGCCGAACGCACCGGATTGGATTCGCTCATGCAGCCATTGCGCTGCTTGGCGGAAGCGGTTGTTCAACGACACCATAAACTGTTTTCCCGACTCATCACGGGCGCGGATGATGGCGTCGGCCTCTTCCGCTTTCGTCACCATCGGCTTTTCGCAAAGCACGTGTTTCCCGGCCCGCAAGCTGTCGACTGACACTTGGGCGTGCAAAAAATTCGGCACGGTAATGATGACGGCATCGACATCTGGTGAGGCGAGCAGTTCCTTGTAGTCGCGATACACTTCACGGATGCCGTACGTTTTCGCTTTCTCCGCGGCCACTTGTTCATTGACGTCGCAAATCGCCTGCAAGACGACGCGCTCGGAAAGGTTTAGCGCCGCCTTGATGTGTTCATTGGAAATCCCTCCAGCTCCGATCAAGCCGAGGCGGATTGGAATCGTGTTCCCCATGTCCTTTTCCCCCTTGCGCTCATTTGTTTTCTCTGTCCCATATGCTCCACCGATTCGCCGTCCGTTTTCTAAGTGATGTAATCGATTACATCACCGTGCAAAAAAATCCGCCCGTTCCCCGCACCGGACAGAGAGCGCTGTCAGCCCCTTTGCCCAGAGCGCTCTCCTCCACACGAATCGCGAATGACGAGCCGATCGGGAAGAACAAGCTGACGCCGCCGCGCGCTCGTTCCTTCAATGAGCGCAAGCAGCAATTCCATCGCTTTTTGGCCGATCTCAAACATCGGCTGGGCGATGGTTGTAAGGCTCGGTTCAAAAATCGAGGCCATTTGAATGTCGTCAAATCCGACAACGGCGACATCGTCGGGAACGCGCCCGCCGCGATGGCGAATGGCTTTAACCGCCCCGATCGCCATCTCATCGTTGGCGGCGAAAATCGCGGTTGGCGGCTTCTCAAGGGCGAGTAGCTTGAGCGTCAAATGATATCCGGACTCATAGGTAAAATCACCTTCCTGCACGAGCGCAGCGTCCGCCTCAAGCTCATGCTGGGCCAGCGCCTGTTGGTAGCCGCGCAGCCGATCGCGGCTTAAAATGACGTCCATCGGCCCGGATAAGTGGGCGATGCGGCGATGGCCGAGGCGGATCAAGTGTTCTGTCGCTTTGCGGGCGCTACTGATATTGTCAATGGACACGGTCGGGATATCCGTCCCTTCGAGATACTCGCACGCCAAGACGATCGGAAACTGGCGCGCCATCTCTTCCATCAGCTCTTTGCGGATGCGGGCGGTCAAAAAAATCATCCCGTCGACTTGCCGCTGCGGCAATACGTTCAAATATTGCTCCTCAAGCCGCGCGTCATTTTGCGTATCGCCAAGCAGCACTTGATAGCCGTGCTCGAGGGCGACCGCTTCAATGCCGCGCAGCACTTTCGAGAAAAATGGATTCATAATATCGGGCACGACGACGAGCACCGTCTCGGTCTCCATCCGCCGCAAATACCGGCCGAGCACGTTCGGATGGTAGTTCAGCGCTTCAATGGCTTCAAGCACGCGCTGCCTTGTCTCCTCGGTGACGTTGCCCGTGTTGCGCAACACGCGCGACACGGTGGCCGTCAATACGTTCGCCCGTTTCGCCACATCTTTTATGCTTGCCATTGGTCGTAGTCCTCTCGCTTATGTAATCGATTACATTACCATCATATCGGAAAGACAGGACGGTTGTCAAGCCCGATTCCACGTAAATCGTATCACCGATCTTGACGGGACGAACGAAACGAAGTGAATCGATGCCATAAAACGCCAGGACCACTCCCAGCTCCATCATCCACAGCCCCGTCGCCGCCGACAGCGTCAACATCCCATGGGCGATGCGCTCGCCAAATGGCGTCCGCTTGGCGTATTCCTGATCCATGTGCAGCGGGTAAAAATCGCCGGAAACGCCGGCAAACCGCACAATATCCGCTTCGGTGATCGTTCGTCCGCGCGAACGGTGGCGCTCGCCAAGCGCATACTGTTCAAACGGACGGTCAAATCGCACGCCTTCCCCTCCCCTTGGTTGGTGCAAAAAAGAGTAAAAACAAATTCCACCCCCTTTCACGGCTGCCACTGTATATTTTGTTAATATTCTGAATATTAATCATATCATCTTTGGCCTTTACGCATCCCTCCCCGTTAGCCCGTCTGTCATTAACATATGAACGGAGTGGAGCGGATAGAACTGCCCCTCCGTGCTTCATGTTTCCAAAAACAAAAGGATGCCGGCCGGCCCCCTTTGTTCTTCCTTATTCTTTTACCGAACCGGACGTGAGCCCGGAAACGATGCGGCGCTGAAACAACAGCACCATGATCACAAGCGGGATCGTCACCACCACGGTGGCTGCAGAAATTTCGCCCCACGGGATCGTATACTGGCCTTGGAACATGGCAATGCCGACCGGAACGGTTTTGTATTTTTCCGCCGTATTGATCGTCAAGGCAAGTGAACTACCCCCACTTAATTTTCTAGCGAAAATTTGAAGTGGGGGCTTCCAAAGAAGTTTGACTGCTTCAAGCAATCCTTATTCTTTGAGGCGTGTCCACTTCGCCGCTAGAGCATAAGACACTCAGGTCTACAGCTT
>NZ_JAFWFM010000104.1:0-17738 GCF_017515625.1 Geobacillus sp. | reverse complement strand
CGTTTTTTCGCGCAGCTCTTTGACCATTTGTGCTGTAATTGCCATGAATAAATCCTCCTTCTTTTGATCGCATATATGTATCGATGCCGGCAACGGATGCCCATTTTGCCCTTATTCGTTAGTATAGCCAAAAGTTGCTGACTTTTGTCTAAAAAAAGGTGATAAAAGGCTTTCCCCTCTTATCACCTTTCCTCTACCTTGCCTTACTCTGCTGCCACAGCGGCTTCTTCGCCTTGTTTCGCCTCAAGCACCGCATCGGCGATTTTCGACGTCAACAGTTTGACGGCGCGGATGGCGTCGTCGTTCGCCGGAATGACGTAGTCGATCTCATCCGGATTGCAGTTCGTGTCGACAATGCCGATGATCGGGATGTTCAACTTGCGCGCTTCCGCCACTGCAATCCGTTCTTTGCGCGGGTCGATGACAAACAGCGCATCCGGCAGTTCTTTCATGTCTTTAATGCCGCCTAAAAATTTCTCAAGCCGCTCTTTTTCTTTTTTCAAACCGATGACTTCTTTTTTCGGAAGAACGTCAAATACGCCATCTTCTTCCATTTTTTCAATTTCGCGCAACCGCTTGATCCGCTTTTGGATCGTTGCAAAGTTTGTCAGCGTGCCGCCAAGCCAGCGTTGGTTGACATAAAACATGCCGCAGCGTTCGGCTTCTTCTTTCACGGATTCTTGCGCTTGTTTTTTCGTGCCGACGAACAAAATTTTGCCGCCGTTCGCCGCCAGTTCGCGGACGAAGTTGTATGCTTCCTCGACTTTTTTCACCGTTTTTTGCAAGTCGATAATATAAATGCCGTTGCGCTCCGTGAAAATGTATTTTTTCATTTTCGGGTTCCAACGGCGCGTCTGATGTCCGAAATGGACGCCAGCTTCAAGCAATTGCTTCATTGAAATGACTGACATGCATGCTCCTCCTGTTTCCTTGTGGTTTTTGTGCCTCCGCCTGCCTCATCCTTCAGCAAGACTGGCGTTGCCAGCACCGTTGCTGAAATCATCAGGCGTGTGTATTCACACCATGTAAAAATATATCATAACCGCCGGCAGGAAATCAAGCTATTGTTCGCCCATTCGGCCGTTTTTTCGGCCAAATTTGAGCAGCAGTTCGACTTCTGTTTTTCCTTTTCCGAGCTTCTTCGCGATTTCTTCGACCGTCATCCCTTCGGCTTCGAGACGGCGGGCGATGGCGGCGGCATGGGCGGATGGCGGCGAAAAGTCGACTACATCTTCGATGGCGTCAACATCGGGAAAATAGTCCGACAGCGCGTCCATAGCGTCCATTTGTTCAACCCGGCCGCTTCGCCCCAGCTCCGGCCGCTCCGATGCAGTTTGTTTCCGACCCGGCCTGTTTTCGCTGCCCGCTCCGTTTACCAGCCTGCTCTCTTTCTCATTGCTGGGCTCTGACTGCTGAGGCAGGCGGCTCTTGACGGGAGCCGGCGTCCGCTTGTCCGCCGCGGCGGCCGGTTTCGCGCTAAGCAGCGCATCCAACTCGGCCAAAAAGCGCTCATTTTCCTCTTTCCATGCCACGAGATGGGCCGCCATCGCCTCCTCAAGCTCCTCAGCCCGCCTCTTGGCTCTTGCTTCCTCTTCGCTTAGCCGCGACAAGCGCGTGTAAAGCAGGATGATCAACCAAAACGAAAACGCGTGCAGCAACAAGCTGACAGTCAGCCAAAATGCCTCCATCGTTGTTCACTATCCTTTGATGTCGATTGTTTTTCCTTTATAAGGATGACTCCCAAAACGGAGCGCGTCTCCCGCCCGTTTTCCCGTCACTTGGCGGCGCGCCTGCTCCGCTCGTTTTTCCTCCGCGGCTGCCCGCTGCGCCTGCACAACATGAGGGTGCTGCTGCGCCAAGGCGTGCTTGGACGCGGCTTCAGGCGCCTTCGGCATGACGCTTTGCAGCATCGGCAATTGGATGTCCATCTTCCCGCTTCCTTTCGCCTCATGAATCCCCGCTTAAAAAGCGGCGCAATTTCCACAGCGCTTTGGCATGAATTTGCGAAATTCTTGATGTGGACAGCTGCAAAAGACTTCCGATTTCCGTAAACGTCAGCTCTTCTTTGTAAAACAACTGATGACGAGCTGCTCTTTTTCATTCAACCGTCGAATGCCTTCCGCCAACTGGTCGATCATTTCCCGCTTAATGGCTTCCTCTTCCGGGAGCAGGGCGCGGTCGTCCCGAATCGCCAGCGGCTCATCTTCGTCTTCAGCCTCTCCTTGTCCAAGCGGCAACCAAAGCGACCAAAACGTGTCGCTGGCCGCCGCCTGCACTTCCGCTTCCGTCATGCCAAGTTCAGCCGCAATTTCCTTCGCTGTCACCGATCGCATATACTGCTGCTCCAGCCGTTCGGCCGCTTCCTCGATTTTTTTCGCCTTGTCGCGCACACTGCGCGGCAGCCAGTCTTCTTTGCGCAAACCGTCCAATATCGCGCCGCGGATGCGGAACGATGCATACGTATCGAATTTCAAATCGCGCGATGGGTCAAACTTTTCAATCGCATCGTACAACCCGAGGAGCCCAAGACTGATCAACTCATCCTTTGGCACAGAACTCGGCAGCGTCGCCGAAAGCCGCTGCACATGGTAGGAAACAAGCGGCATATAGCGCTGCACGAGCTCTTCAGCCGCGCGGTGGTCGCGGCCGTTGACCCAGTCGTCCCAATATTTCCGTTCTTCACCTTTTAGCGCGCTCCCCATCATTCTCCCCCTCGCCTCGCGGAAACCACATATCGTTCCATCATATTTCTTTTATGTCCTGGCACGCCGTGCGGATGGCCAGCACGCCCGTCTGCGGGTTAAACTCGATTGTGCGGCCGCTATGGCCCCCGACATCTTCGGCCACAATCGGGATATGAAGCCGTTCAAGCTGCCTTTTCACTTCCTCAACGTTGCGGGCGCCGATACGCATCATGTCCCCGCCAGCTGCGGAAAACGAGAACATTTGCGCCCCTCCGGCCAACTTCGCTTTGAGCATGCCCTTCCGTCCTCCGGCGGCCAAGACGAGCTTACAAAGCGCTTCCACCACTGTATCAGCGTATTTGGCGGCATTGACAACTCCCCCGCGCGCCATCGATGAATGCGGCAGCATCACGTGCGCCATACCGGCAACCGCTTTTCCGCTGTCATAAATGACGACGCCCACGCACGACCCGAGCCCGCATGTGCGGATGACGTTCGGCGCCACGACAACTTCCATTTCGGCAATGCCAACCTTCACTGCTTCTGCCGTCTTCATCACCCCTCCACACCTAACGCTCGAAAAATAATGGAAAATGATTCTGGGTCAGGAAGAAGGAAGAAATGGCCGTTAATGCTCTCATTTGGCCGCCGGTCATCGTAAATAGCTGTATCGATCAAAATGGCGCAATCGCCGACGCGCGACAGCTCAAGCAAGCCAAACGACAGCACCGCTCCGATCATATCGATCGCCAGCGCCGGCACGGACGGATGCAAGTTTAACCGGGTGAAATCGGCGAGCGCCGACAAGTATGAGCCGGCCAAAATGTTGCCAAGTTCCTGCAGCGCCGACCGCCCGAGCTCATGGGCTTCGCCTTGGAACGAAAACGAGCCATCGCCCGTCATTCGGCGGACAAACTTCTCGGCCTGGTCCGGCGGCAGCACGAAAAACATGTTTCCCGGCGCTTCGCCTTCGACGCGCAAATAGACGCATGCCACCACTTGCTCCGGACCGCCGATCAGCTCCATCATCTCGGCAAATGTCGCAATTTGGACGCGCGGCACAGCCATTTCGATTTTTTTGTTGAGCAGCATGGACAAAGCGGTCGCCGCGTTGCCGGCCCCGATGTTGCCCATTTCGCGCAAAATATCAATGTGTGTCCCTGTTAAGTTGCGAATGTCGTCCAACCGCAAACGCCCCTCTCTCCGTTTTATTCACTTAAGACACTTGCCAAATCGAGCAAAATGAGGAGACGCTTCTCGACTTTCGCCACTCCGCAAATGTAAGCAGCCCCTATGGCGCCGATCGCCTCGGGCGGCTCAATGCTCGCTGCCGGAATGTCGAGAACATCGTTGGCCGCATCGACGATCAACCCGACTTCGATATCCCCAAAGGCGGCGATAATCATCCGCGTCTGCTCCCAGTATGGTTCGGGCGCAAACCCGAACCGCTCGCGCAAATCGATAATCGGCGTGACGACCCCGCGTAAGTTGATGACTCCTTTGACATAAGGAGCCGTTCCCGGCACGCGCGTAATCGGCTGTATTTTTTCAATGGAACGAACGTATTGCACCGGCAAGGCATATTCTTCCTCTTGCAGGCGAAATGCAATCACTTTCCAATCCGTCTGCACGCTCATGCTCATCGGTCGCTTCCCCCTTTTTCTGTTCAGCTTCCTCGCCCGGCGCCGCCAACGAAAAGGCCGCGTCCGCCCGCGGCCTTTTTCCAGCTCCGCCGGCATACAGTCGGCTTTCTATTTGACAAGCGCGTTGCAGTCAATAATGAGCGCCACCCGGCCGTCTCCCAAAATCGTCGCCCCTGAAATGGCGAAAACAGAAGATAAATAGTTGCCGAGCGACTTCAACACGACTTCTTGCTGGCCGATAAACGAGTCGACCGCCAACGCCGCCAGCTTTTCCCCTTTTCACACGATGACAGCCGGCACCGTCTCGCTGTCATCCGACGCGCCCGGCACAGCGAACACGTCCTTCAGCCGGGCGAGCGGCACAACTTTGCCGCGGAAATCGATGACCGGCTGGTTATGGACATAGAACACGTCTTCTTTCCTAATGAGCGCCGTCTCCATAATCGATGACAGCGGGATGGCATACGTTTCCGCCGCAATTTGCACAAGCAGCACCGAAATGATCGACAACGTGAGCGGCAGCTGAATGGAAAACAGCGACCCTTGGCCAGGACGGGAATCGACGGCCACCGTGCCGCCGAGCGACTCGATGGTGCTTTTGACGACATCTAAGCCGACGCCGCGCCCGGAAATGTCGGAAATATGATCGGCAGTGGAAAACCCGGGAGCAAAAATAAGCTCATACACTTGCTCATCGGTTAAATGCTCAGCCTCCTCGGGCGAAACGATGCCGCGGCTGATCGCCTTTTTCAGCACTTTTTCCCTAGAAATACCGGCGCCATCATCCTCGATTTCAATAAAGACATGGTTGCCGCTATGGTAGGCGCGCAATTGGATCGTCCCTTCCTCCGGCTTTCCGCGCGCCGCCCGGACGTCCGGCGCTTCAATGCCATGATCAAGCGCATTGCGGAGCAAATGGACAAGCGGATCGCCGATTTCATCAATGACCGTCCGGTCAAGCTCCGTTTCCGCCCCGATCACATCAAGACGCACTTTTTTGCCGAGCTCGCGGGCGAGCTGGCGCACCATGCGCGGAAAGCGGTTAAACACCGTTTCCACCGGCACCATGCGCATATTTAAAATGATCGTCTGCAAATCACTCGAGATGCGAGACATCCGCTCGACCGTTTCCGTCAATTCGGCATGGTTCAGCTCGCGGGAAATTTGCTCAAGCCGCCCGCGGTCGACGACAAGCTCTTCAAATAAGTTCATCAGCATATCGAGCCGTTCAATATTGACGCGGATCGTTTTCGTCGCCTGTTTCGCTGTTTGTTTTTCCGGCGCCTCCGCTTCGGCCTGAACGGCCTCCGCCTGCTCCATAGCGGCCGGTTGTTGGGGCGCAGACGCTTTCTCGCTTTCTGCCGACGGTTCATTGCTCGATAGCATAGACACCTTGACGTCATCAATTTCCGAAATGCCCATCAGCCGCTTTTGCAACTCATCGGCTGGCGCTTTGGATACGACCGTAACGAGAAACTCCCGGTCAAACTGTTCTTCCTCCAGCATCTCGACCGGCGGCATTGCTTTCACAATTTCTCCGACTTCATTCAGCTGTTCAAACACCATATAGACGCGCGCTGCTTTCAACAAGCAATCATCGCGAAGCCGAACGCGGATTTCGTAGACGGAAAATCCCTGCTCCTTCGCCTGCTCGAGCACATAGTATTCAAATTCCCCATACGCATGTTCAAGGGGCGGTTCTTCTCTTGCTGCCTGCTTGTTCGGCATCTCCCCTTGCTCGATTCGTTTCAGCTGTTCGACTGTTCTCCTTACATCGCGCGTTCCGTCGCCGCCTGCAGCGATGGAACTGATCATCGCCTCCAAATGGTCGACGGCCTCAAAAATGACGTCAAGCAATTCCGGGGTAACAGAAAGCCGCCGATTGCGGATGCCATCGAGCACGTTTTCCATTTGGTGCGTCAAATTGGCTAAATCTTCAAACCCCATCGTGGCGGACATGCCTTTCAACGTATGGGCCGAACGGAAAATATCATTCACCACAGACATGTCCTCCGGAGTTTTTTCAAGTTCCAACAGCCGCTCGTTGATCGCCTGCAAATGCTCTTTGCTTTCATCAATAAATAAATCCAAATATTGGCTCATGTCCATGCCGTTTCCCCCTCACTCCCCGATCAATTGGACGATGGCAGCGGCGATGCTGTCAAGCGGAACGATGACATCAACGACGCCAGCCTCGATCGCCGCTCTTGGCATCCCAAAGATAACGGCTGTCTCGCGCGCTTCCGCGATCGCTTTTGTGTTCCCGCTTTCCTTCAGCTTTTTCACCCCCGCTGTTCCGTCGCTTCCCATCCCGGTCATGATCACCGCGATTTTCCGACAGCGGCGAATGGCAGCGAGCGACTCGAACAACACGTCAACAGCCGGACGATGGCCGGCGCGCGGCGGCGATTCGTCGAAACGGGCTTTAAGTGCGCCGCCTTCTTCGCGAACGATGAGATGGACGCCGCCCGGGGCGATATAGGCGGTGCCATTTCGCAACAGTTCCCCGTCTTCCGCCTCTTTGATCGTGATCGCCGCCAGTGCGTTGAGCCGGTCGGCAAGCGATTTCGTAAACCCTTTCGGCATATGCTGAACGATGACGACCGGAGCGGCAAAATCAGGAGTCAGCTGCGCCAACACCGTTTCCAAGGCGCGCGGACCGCCTGTCGACGTGCCGATGGCGACGACCGTTTTTTGGCTGTGCGCCGTTTGGGCCGGCGGGCGCCGGGCGGCAAGCGCCGGGCGGTGGGCGGCGAGCGCCCTTACATTCGCCTCGCTTGCGTGCAGCACTTTGCGGATCAGCTCATCTTTTACTTTGTATAAATCAAGCGAAATCGTGCCAGACGGCTTGGCGACAAAATCCACCGCCCCGTATTGCATGGCGGTGATCGTGTTTTCCGCCCCTTCCCTCGTCGTGCTCGACACCATGACGACCGGCAGCGGCTGCTTGTGCATGATGCGCCGCAACGTTTCGAGCCCATTCATAACCGGCATTTCGACATCAAGCGTGACGACATCCGGGCGCAAGAGGGCGATTTTGTCGAGCGCCTCTTGGCCATTGCGAGCCGTCCCGACGACTTCGAGGCGTGGGTGCTCGGACAAAAAGTCGCTGATCCATTTGCGCATAAACGCCGAGTCATCGACGACAAGCACCTTGATCGTCTTCATGTTCCGTCTCTACCTTTCTAGCAAAAATTGGCGCAGCATCGCAAAAAAGCGGGGGATTTGACCCGGCGGCGCCGGCTCGCCCTCTCTGCCCATCGCATAGCGCCAAGCCATTTGGCGGACAGCCTGGCTCGCCTTCGCCTTCGGGTCAAGCAGGACAAACGGCATCTGGCTGACGACCGCGCGGGCGACAACCCGGTCTTCCGGCACAATGCCGAGCAGGGCAATCGGTTTGTTTAAAAAGCGCGCCGCCGCATCTTTCAGCCGCTGAAAGACGCCATACCCTTCTTGCCCGCAGCTCGTGCGGTTGACAATGATCGAAAACGGCGCTTCGCTGCCGGCGGCATGCATGTATTTCATCATGGCATAGGCGTCCGTCACCGCAGTCGGTTCCGGCGTCGTGACGATGAACACATCGTCGACCGACTTTAAAAAATAAAGACGCTCTTCCGATGCCCCCGCCCCCATATCAAAAATGAGATAATCATAGCGCGAGGCAATGGCCTGCAGTTCAGCCAAAAAATAGTCGATGCCCGCCATATCCAACGTCCGCCATTGCGCAACGCCCGTCCCCCCGGCGATATATGATAGTTGCCCCGGCCCGCTTTTGACGATGTCCGAAAGGGGCAGCCGAGTGGAAAACCAATCCGCCAATGTAAGCGGCGACGATTGACCGAGCAAAATGTCGATATTGCCCATGCCGACGTCCATATCGAGCAACAGGACGCGAAACCCGAGTTCAGAGAGCGATACGGAAAGATTGAGCGAAAGGTTCGATTTGCCGACTCCGCCTTTTCCGCTCGCCACCGCGATCGTCCGCGGCGAAGCCGGACGCCGTGGACGGCTTAACGCGCGGCGAAGCCGTTCCGCCTGGTCTCTCACCATCGATCCGCTCCAAACAACAGATGGACAAACCGGTCGGCTGACGCTTCCACCATATCGTCCGGCACGTTTTGCCCATTCGTTAAATAGGCAACGCCAACCCGGCTCTCGAGCAGAAAATTGACGACCGCGCCGTACGTATCGGTCTCATCAAGCTTCGTCACGATCAGCCGGTCAATCGGGAGGACGGAAAAGCGATCATAAATGGCTTTCATATCATTGTATTTTCCGGTGGCGGCGAACACGAGAAACGTTTCCGTCTCGCTGTCAAACTCGATCGTTTGCTGGAGCTCGGCAACATAGTGCGGGTTGCGGAAATTGCGGCCGGCCGTATCAATGAACACAACGTCGCAATCGGCCAGGCGCTGCTTAGCCGCCCGAAAGTCATCGGCGTTGTAGCACACCTCGAGCGGAGCCTGCAAAATGTGCGCATATGTCTTCAACTGGTCGATCGCGGCGATCCGGTACGTATCGGTCGTGATAAATCCGACTTTTTTTTCATGTTCAAGCACCGCGCGCCCCGCCATTTTGGCAAGCGTCGTCGTTTTTCCAACTCCGGTCGGGCCAAGCAGCAGGCGATATTTTTTCGTTCCTGCCGTTTCAGCGAACGGGAGCGGCGAAAGAAGATCGCGCACCGCTTCTTTCGCCCAGCCGGCAACTGCAGCAGCGGATCTCTCTTTTTTGTCCGCATACCATCGCTCAAGCAGGCGGTCCATCACTTGGCGGATGTAGCCATCGGCGAGGCCTTGCTGCAGCAGCCGCCGCTCCGCATCCATAAGCGGCGGCGGGTACAACAGCGACGACGTCCGTCCGGCCATTTGACGGACGAGCGCTTTCACTTCCCGAAGCTCGGCGGCCAACAAACCGTCCGCTTCCTCCCGCCCCGCCGGCCGTGAAGAAGCGGGGGCCTTCGCCTCTGACGCGCGGCGCGGCAGTGGATCGGGATCGATGCCGGCCAGCACCTCAATCTTCTTTTTGGCAAACAAGCCGAACAGTCCGCCCGTTTGAATCTCCTTCGAGTGCAAAATGACGGCATCGCGGCCGAGCTCGGCTCGGACCATTTTCATCGCTTCGTTCATCGACGGGGCGACAAATTTTTTCACTTTCATTCGATTTCCACCATCCCCACGCTTTGAACTTCGACGTCAGCTTCGAGCTCGTTGTACGACAGCACCGGGATTGACGGAAAATGGCGCTCCGTCAGCTGCCGGACATACATGCGCACCGCCGGAGAACAGAGCAAGATCGGCGTTTGGCCGGCGAACGGGTGGCGGTCGAGCGCCGCCGCCACCGCCTCGACAAGCGCCTGCGCCCGCGCCGGATCAAGCGCCAAATAGCGTCCGTGCTCCGTTTGCTGCACCGCATCGGCAATCGTTTTTTCCGCCTTGCCCGAAAGCGTAATGACACGCAGCGGTTCGCCCGGCACGGCGTACTGCTTCGTGATTTGCCGCGCCAGCGCCTGGCGGACGTATTCCGTCAACAAGTCGGTGTCGGCGGTCAGGCGGGCAAAGTCGGCAAGCGCCTCAAAGATAAGCGGCAAATTGCGGATCGACACGTTCTCTTTCAGCAGCTTGGCAAGCACTTTTTGGACATCCCCGACCGGCAGCGGATTCGGTGTGACATCCTCAACCAGCACGGGGTGCGACTCTTTCAAATGATCGATCAACTGTTTCGTTTCTTGGCGCCCAAGCAGTTCATGGGCGTGGGCCTTGAGCACTTCCGTCAAATGCGTCGAAACGACCGACGGCGGATCGACCACCGTATAGCCGAGCATTTCCGCGCGGTCTTTGGCCGCCTCGGAGATCCACTTCGCCGGCAGGCCAAACGCCGGTTCAACCGTGTCAATCCCTTCGACCGATCCGTCATCAATCCCGGGGCTCATCGCCAAATAATGGTCAAGCAGCAGCTCGCCGCGCGCCACCTCTTCGCCTTTAATTTTCACTCGGTATTCGTTCGGCTGAAGCTGGATGTTGTCGCGGATGCGCACAACCGGAACGATGATGCCGAGCTCAAGCGCGAGCTGACGGCGGATCATAACGATCCGGTCAAGCAGGTCGCCGCCTTGGGCGGCATCCGCAAGCGGAATAAGCGCGTAACCGAACTCGAACTCGATCGGGTCGACATGCAATAGTTGAATCACGCTCTCCGGACTTTTTAATTCGTCAGCCGCCGCTATTTCTTCATCCGGCTGGACGGCAGCCGCTTCCCCCTGTTTTTGCTGCTCGACAAATCGGTAGCCGCCAAATGCCAACAGCCCGGCGATCGACATTGTCAACGCATCGTTGATCGGGGTAAACAAGCCGAGCAGGAAAATCGTTCCCGCCGTGACGTACAACATTTTCGGAAACGCAAATAACTGACGCATAATGTCGCCGCTTAAATTGCTGTCAGACGCCGCACGCGTGACGATGATGCCGGTCGCGGTCGAAATCAACAGCGCCGGAATCTGGCTGACGATTCCGTCGCCGACCGTCAACAACGTATAGTGCTTCGCCGCCTCCGCCATGTCCATTCCTTGCTCAACAACGCCGATCACCATGCCAAACAGCATATTGATGATCACGATAATAATGCCGGCGATGGCGTCGCCTTTTACAAATTTGCTCGCTCCGTCCATCGCACCGTAAAAATCGGCCT
The DNA here is from genome assembly GCF_017515625.1 of Geobacillus sp. Taxonomy (NCBI): domain Bacteria; kingdom Bacillati; phylum Bacillota; class Bacilli; order Caryophanales; family Anoxybacillaceae; genus Geobacillus; species Geobacillus sp. The sequence goes on along the minus strand of NZ_JAFWFM010000104.1, from coordinate 6,727 downwards.
CTTGGGCGATTTTTTCCCGCCGCTCGCGCGCTTCCTGCTCCGAGATCATGCCGGCGTTCAAATCAGCGTCAATGCTCATCTGTTTGCCCGGCATCGCATCGAGCGTAAAGCGGGCCGCCACTTCCGAGACACGCTCCGCCCCTTTTGTGATCACAATGAACTGAATAATGACCAAAATCAAAAACACGACAAACCCGACGACGACATCGCCGCCGACGACGAACGTCCCAAACGTCTCAACGACGCCGCCCGCTTCCCCCTTGCTTAAGATCGAACGGGTTGTCGAGACATTCAACCCGAGCCGGAACAACGTCAGCACTAACAGCAATGACGGAAAAACGGAAAACTGAAGCGGCTCTTTCGTGTTCATCGCCGTCAGCAAAACGAGCAAGGCGAGGGAAATGTTGATGATGATCAAAACGCTCAGCAGCCATGTCGGCAATGGAATGACGAGCATGGCGACGATGAGCACAACCATAATTAACACGGATAAATCTTTGAGCTGCGCTTGCATGGTTTTCTCCCCTTGCTGTTACCCTTTTCGTTTGAGCCGGTAGACGTACGCCAAAATTTCCGCCACTGCCTTAAAAAACGTCTCTGGAATCATGTCACCGACGTCCGTCTGCCGGTAAAGCGCCTGCGCCAACGGACGATTTTCAACCGTCACGACGCCGTTCGCCTTGGCAATTTCCTTTATTTTCAACGCCACATAGTCAGCCCCTTTCGCCACGACAACCGGCGCCTCCATTTTTCCATCTTCATACTTCAGCGCTACCGCATAATGGGTGGGATTGGTGATGACAACATCGGCATTCGGCACCTCCTGCATCATCCGCCTCATCGCCATCTCCCGCTGTCTTTGCTTAATGCGCGATTTAATGAGCGGGTCGCCTTCCGTCTTTTTGAATTCATCTTTAATGTCTTGCTTCGACATGCGGATGTTTCGTTCAAACTCAAACCGCTGGTACAAATAGTCAAACAACGCCAAAAACAAGAGCGCGGCCGCAGCATACAGCCCCATTTTCACCGTCAGCGCGCCGACAATGGCAAGCATGGCGGCCGGCGGCCTGGCCGCAAGCGCCGTGAGCTCGTCCCATCCCCCAAGCAAGAGCATAAACACGACCGCACCGATGATTCCAGCTTTTAACACAGATTTTAACAGCTCGACAATGGCGCGCAGCGAAAAAAGCCGTTTTATTCCTTGCACCGGGTTGAGGCGGTTTCCGTCGATTTTGAGCGGCTCTACGGTAAACAAGACACCGACTTGCAAAAAGTTGGCCAGCCCAGCCGCTAATACGGCGGCAGCAAAAAATGGAGCTAACAGAAGCGCCGCATGGCGAAGCCAGTCGAGAAAGATGGCATGAAGCGAATCAATCGTCAGCGGAGCGGCGGCATAATCGGAAAGCGCACGCGCGAGCATGCGCAGCAGCCCGTCCCGCTCATACGCTCCCGCCAGCGACAAAACGAGAAACAGCGCGAGCAATACGATGGCGGCCACCGCATCGCTGCTTTTGGCGACCTGGCCTTTTTCCCGCACTTCTTGCCGTTTGCGCGGCGTCGCCTTTTCCGTCTTTTCCCCGGCGAAAAACTGCAAATCAAGCCGCCGTTCGCCCACGTTACGCGCCTCCCAACAGCTGCATAAACTCGCGCAGCGACACAAACATAAGTTGAAGCAGTTCGCGCGCCGCGGTCAACATTCCCCCGATCGCCGCAAACAACATGAAAAACGCAGCCGCTGTCTTGAGCGAAAACCCGACAGCAAAAATATTCATTTGCGGCACGGCGCGGGCGATGAGGCCGAGCGCCACATCGACCAAAAAGAGCGATCCGACAAGCGGGGCAGCCATTTGCACAGCGGCGGCAAACATCGCCGCGAACGTGCGCACCGCATACTCAGCCGCCCGCCCGTCGGCAATGTGCGGCCACCGGTCAAGCGGCAGCCAGTGATAGCTGTAAAACAAGCCGTCAAGCAGCAAATGATGCCCGTCAAGCATAAGCAGCAGCAAAAGCGCCAGCGAGTGAAGATACTGCCCGAGCAACGGGCTTTGCACCCCGGTTTGCGGATCGATGACGTTGGCGATGGCAAACCCGATTTGAAAATCGATCAAGCCGCCGGCGACTTGCACAGCCGCCATGACGATGGCCGCGATCAAGCCGAGCGCCAGCCCGACGAGCGCCTCTTTGACGACGAGCAATACATACACATCATCCAATGGAAGCGACGGCTTCGGCCCTGCCAAAAACATAAGCCAGCTGAAAAAAAACGCCATTCCAATCTTGTACGAAGCCGGCACCGTCCGGTACGAAAAGAGCGGCATGGCCGCAAAAAACGAAGCGGTGCGGGCGAAGATGAGCAAAAACGCGGGAAAATACGTCCATAGTTGTTCCATCATAGATCAGCCTATAAATGAAGCCAAATTCGCGAAAATGTCATGGACGTACGACACCATTTTCGAGAGCATCCACGGCCCGAACAAGACGAGCCCGAGCAGGACAGCAACGATTTTCGGGACAAACGCGAGCGTCTGCTCTTGAATTTGGGTCGCAGCCTGAAAAATGCTGACAACGAGCCCGACAACAAGCGACAGCAGCAGCAACGGGCCGCAAACGATCAACACGATGTAGACGCCTTGTTCGGCAAGGCGGATGATAAAATCGGCACTCATAAACGCCACCCATCTTTATTGAAAGCTTTGCAGCAACGATTTGACGACCAAATGCCAGCCGTCGACAAGAACAAATAGCAAAATTTTAAACGGCAGCGAAATCATCACCGGCGGCAGCATCATCATTCCCATCGACATCAAGACGCTGGCAACGATCATATCGATGACCAAAAACGGGATGAAAATCATAAAGCCCATTTGAAACGCGGTTTTCAGCTCGCTGATCGCAAACGCCGGGACGAGCGCGGTAAGCGGAATGTCGTTGACCGTTTTCGGCTGCCCGGCGCCGCTGTATGATAAAAACAAGGCCAAATCTTGCTGTCTCGTATGTTGGCTCATAAACTGCTTGAGCGGAACAGCGGCGCGTTCGTACGCCTCATCCAAATCAATTTTTTCGGCAAACAGCGGCTCAAGCGCCTGATCGTGAATCTCTTTCCATGTTGGCGCCATGATGAAAAACGTCAAAAACAGCGCCAGCCCGATCAACACTTGGTTGGGCGGCATTTGCTGCGTGCCAAGCGACGTGCGCACGAACGACAAAACGATGACGATGCGCGTAAAACACGTCATCATGATCAAAATGCCGGGACCAACCGACAAAATGGTAAGAAGCAAAAGCAGTTTCACCGATGTCGAGACATGCTCGGGCGCCATCGAGTTAAACATATGGACAAAGTCATTCATCGCCAGCCGTTCCTTTCTCTTTCAACCGCTTCAGCCACTCATTCCGCCTGTTGGCCATTCGGCTCATTTCCTCGGCAAACAGTGAGGAAAAGGACGGAGCCGGACCGCTTCCCCGTTTCGCTTTCGCTGTCCAATATTCACGAAGGCGGGACCCAAACGGGTGGAAGCTGGCCATCCGTTCGAGCCGCTCATTATGCTGCGCCAGCAGTTCGTTTATTTCGTCTTCATTGCTGATTTCCCGCAGCAGCTGGATCGAATCGCCAACGCCGATGACGAGCAGCCGGTTGCCGACTTTGATGAGCTGAACAGAGCGGTTTGCCCCGACGCTCGTTCCACCGAGATTCTCAATGAGACCCTTTGACCCGAAAGCAGGTGAATGGCGGCGGGAAAGCCATTTTAACAGAGCGTAAAGAAGAACGAGGACAAAGGCGGTCGCCCCGATGAGCCGGAGCACATCGGAAGCAGACACCGCATCAGCCGATTGATTCGCTGTCGGTTTTGTCTGTTGCCCGGCCGGCGTTGACGGCCCGCACGCATCCGGATGCTGCAGGCAATCGGCGACCGTCGGGCTTTGGGCAGCCGACGCCGGCGGCGCCCCAAACAAGATGGCTGCCGCCAGCAATCCCGCTGCCCATCGCCGTATGGCCATCAACATCCCCTCACCTCTAATCGCCTAGCCGATCGTTTTGTTAATCGCTTCAATGACGCGGTCCGCCTGAAACGGCTTGACAACGAAATCTTTCGCCCCGGCTTGAATGGCGTCAATGACCATCGCCTGCTGCCCCATCGCCGAACACATGATCACTTTGGCGTTGCTATCGATTTTTTTTATTTCTTTAAGCGCCGTAATCCCATCCATCTCCGGCATCGTAATATCCATCGTCACAATGTCAGGGCGCGTCTCCTTATATTTTTCGACCGCCTGTCTCCCGTCCGCCGCTTCAGCGACGACCTCATGCCCATTCTTCGTCAAAATGTCTTTAATCATCATCCGCATAAACGCAGCATCGTCGACAACAAGCACTCTTGCCATATCTCCCTACCTCCTGCCATGCACATTATTTTAGCCGTTTTAACCGATCGCTTTGGCTGACAATGTCGGTGATGCGCACGCCGAAGTTTTCATCGATCACGACCACCTCGCCTTTGGCGATCAGCTTATTGTTGACAAAAACGTCGACCGGCTCGCCGGCCAGCTTATCAAGTTCGATGATCGACCCGGTGGACAATTGCAAAATCTCTTGCACCGAGCGTTTCGTCCGTCCCAGTTCAACCGTCACTTGCAGCGGCACATCAAACAGCAGCTCCAAATTGCGCGCCTCCGCCGCGGCAAGCGGTGGGGCGTCAAACTCAGCAAAATCAGCTGCTTGAATATGCCGTCCAGCTGCGCTTTTGCCTTCATCCAGGCGCTCAGCCGGCGCCTCCGGGAAACGGTTCGCCGCCGGGGAAGAAGGAGCGCCGGCCTCCGCATAGGCGTAGGCGGGCTGCGGCTCCGGCTCCACGGACAGCGGCGCCCCGGCCGGCAGCTCAGGCCGGTTTTCCTCCTCCCCTGCCGCCGCACCAAGCAAATAGGTGACCAGTTCTTTGGCAAAATCAACGGGCAGCAGCTGCATGATGTTCGAATCAATTAACGTGCCGATTTTCAGCCGGAACGACACTTTAATCAAAAAGTCTTCATCCGGCAAATATTCCAGACCTTTTCCTTCGCTCAAATCAAGAAGATGGATCGTCGGCGGGGAAATCTCGACCCGCTTGCCAAAAACAGTCGACATCGACGTCGCCGCTGACCCCATCATTTGGTTCATGGCTTCCTGCACGGCGCTCAGCTGAATTTCCCCAAGCGCGCTGTCGGGCGCCGTTCCGTCGCCGCCAAGCATCAAATCGGCGATAATGGCGGCGTCCCGCTGCTCAATGACCAGCAAGTTGGTCCCGAGAAGCCCTTCCGTGTAATTGACTTGAACGGCGATATACGGCCGCGGGAACTCATCCGCGACACGCGTCCGCTCGATCACCGAGACGTTCGGTGTCGTAATCTCGACTTTTTGGTTCAATAACATGGACAGCGCCGTCGCTGAGCTGCCAAAGGAAATATTGCCAATCTCCCCTAGAGCGTCCTGCTCGAGCGGGGTGAAAATATCGTGAAGCGCCGGTGCGCGGTCACGGCTGTCCATTCCGCGCAACAGAGCATCGATTTCATCTTGCGACAACATTCCGTCATTCATCATGTCCTGCTTCGTCCCCCTCGATCATCGCTAAAATTTGCACCGCCAGCTTTTTGTTCCGCTTCCCCGGCTGGCCGATAAACTTTGGAATATGGCCGATTTTGACCACGAGCGGCTCATGAATCGACTGCTCGAGCTGAATGACGTCGCCGGCCTCGAGTTGAAGAAATTCATTGACCGTGATGACCGCCGTTCCCAGTTCAGCGATAATCGGCAATTTTGCCGCGCGGATGCGCTGTTCGATCCGTTTCGCTTCCTCGGGGGAACGCTCTTTTTTTTGCGCCTGCATCCAGTACTGCACCGACAGCCGCGGCATAATCGGCTCCAAGACGACATGCGGAATGCACACATTCATCATGCCGCGCGCTTCGCCGATTTGCGTGTTGAGCGAAATGACGACGACGGTGTCGTTCGGCGCAATCATGCGCAAAAACTGCGGATTGACTTCAAAATCGACAAAGAGCGGGTCGACTTCCGCCACCGATTCCCAAGCGTCGCGCCAATGGACAAACGCCTTGTCAAACAAATTGGACATGATGCGTGTTTCAATCTCAGTCAAATGCTCCACTTTATCCATGCCGACGCCGCGCCCGCCCATCACCCGGTCAAGCATGGCGTAAGCGATGTTCGGGTTGACTTCCAAAAGGACATGCCCGCCAAGCGGCGGCACCTCAAAGACATTGATGATCGTCATTTTTGGGATGGAGCGGACAAATTCTTCGTATGGAATTTGGTCGGCCGATGCGACCGAAATTTGCACATATGTGCGCAACTGGGCGGAAAAAAACGTTGTCAGCAGACGGGCGAAATTCTCATGAATGCGCGTCAGGCTGCGGATTTGATCTTTGGAAAACCGGAGCGCCCGCCGGAAATCATACGTTTTGACGCGTCGGCCTTCCTCTTCTTTTTTCAGTTCTTCCGCATTCATTTCTCCGGCCGAAAGCGCGGCAAGCAGCGCATCAATTTCACTTTGCGATAGTACTTCGCCGGCTGTCATGTCACCTTCCCCCCTTCGGATGGCAGGCTACTGGAGGATAAAGGAGCATTCCCGTTAGGAGCTTTTCCGGGGACTTGATCAAAAAAAGCCCTCTTGGTATGATACAGGGGTGTCAACCACATCACTCACCATACCAAGGAGGACTTCAGATGAATTGT
>NZ_JAFWFM010000103.1:0-2911 GCF_017515625.1 Geobacillus sp. | reverse complement strand
TCTTGCCGCGCATCGAAGAGGTGATTGCCGGGCTGGCTGAACGCTGTCCGGAAGAAGAGCTCCGTTATTTGGCCGTATCGGAAAATCCGTCCGGCGGGCAAGGGGAACGCATTTTCCATATTTACCGCGCCGATACGGCAGAAGATGTCATTCGCTTCCACGTCCGCCGCGAACATCCGCCGCAGGACGGGTACTGGTTTCAATTTCACTATCATACTTGCGATGATGGCTTTCAAGCTCACTATGAACTCGGGAAAATCTACTGGTCCAAAAATACGCCGCCGAATTGGCGCACATAAACCGCTTGCGGTTCTTTCCTGATTTTGCGCGTTTTTCCCTGCTTCGTTCTATGATATCATTTTCATAGAATAAAAGAAGCGGGGGAATACCATGAAACGATTGTGGACTAGTTTGTTGGCAGCGCTGTTCGCGATTCCGCTTCTATCGCTTTCGCCGTACCCGGCCGCCCACGGCGTGCTGCTTCAAGAAAGCGGCCTTGATCTTCGGGACATTCCGTCCCGTGACGTGCTCGGCCGCATTGTGATCGTGCCCGAGACAGCGTTTCCCGCTGCGGAGGCGAACAAGACCATTCAGACGCTTGCCCGCATAGATCGCAGCATTTTAGAGCAGGCGGCTGCTCATCATATTTACATTCAGCTGTTGACAGGCCCTATTACGAATGAACCGACAGCTCGCCACTTGCGTGGGAAAACCCCGCGCGGCTATGCGCCGGGATCCAAAACATGGGATGACGTGCCGGGCATCGGCGGGTCGCATTTGGTGCTCGTCCGTCTCGGCCATAGCGAAAAAGGGAAAGGACACGGCTCGGTCAATTTGGAGCTGCATGAGTTTGCTCATTCGCTCGATTACATCGTATTTGACCGCATTCATGAAACGGACGAATTTCAAGCGATTTGGCGGGAGGAGGCGCCGCGGCTTTTTCCTGGCGAATCTTATTTTTTGACCTATCCAGAAGAGTATTTTGCCGAGTCGTTTGCCTATTATTACGCAAGTGAAGAGACGCGGCACACGCTGCGGGCGGTAGCGCCGAACACATACGCATTCATCCGTGGATTGGCGGAGCGGGCCTCGTAAAAGGCTCGTTTTTTTTATCTTAATGAGGCGAGAAGACTCCCACTTCAACGAAGCGAAGCGGAGTAAGTGGGAGATGAATCGCCTTAACTATATTTTGCTGAAAATAGGATAGACTCCCATGACAAAAAAATTTCGTCACCATCGGAAGGATGAAAACAACCTTCTGTCGAATGGTCTCCTTGCAGCTGGGGTCATGAGGTCGTTGTATCTATGGTACGTAAAAGTCCGAAGGATAGACAGACCCCAGTAGTCTGGTGCACCACGGAATGTCGCTCCCTTGAGGGAAGCACGCAGGATAGAATGCTTGAACAAAGGCTGCTGCACCAGCTGTTTTTGAGAACGAAGCAGGGAGGAAGACCGATGCGCGTCTTGTATGAACGCTGTTGCGGATTGGACGTGCATAAGCAATCGATTACGGCTTGCGCCCTTACTCCTGAAGGAAAAGAGATTCGCACGTTTGGTACGCTGACCGACGATCTCGAGGAGTTGGTGGATTGGCTGAAAGAAAAAAAGGTGACGCACGTTGCCATGGAGTCGACGGGCGTATATTGGAAGCCGGTGTATAATCTCCTCGAAGCAGAGCCGATCGAAGTGCTTGTCGTCAATGCCCAACACATCAAAGCGGTTCCCGGGCGAAAGACCGATGTCAAAGATGCCGAATGGATCGCGGACTTGCTTCGCCATGGATTGCTAAAAGGGAGTTACATCCCTCATCGGGCTCAGCGGGAGCTCCGGGAACTGGTCCGTTATCGGCGCAGTTTGATCGAGGAACGGGCACGGGAGCTCAACCGCATCCAAAAAGTGCTGGAAGGAGCCAATATCAAGCTTTCTTCGGTCGTATCCGACATCAACGGGATGTCGGCCCGGCTCATCATTCGCGCCCTTATCGAAGGAAAGGACGATCCGGCGGCCCTCGCCCAGCTCGCCAAAGGGCGGCTGAAACAAAAAACGGAAGAGCTCCGGCGCGCATTGAAAGGAGTGATGGGGCCGCATCAACGCATGATGCTGGCCGAGCAATGGCGTCATGTGGAGTATTTAGATGAAGCGATTGCCCGGTTGGATCGGGAAATCGAGGAACGAACGAGCCCTTTTCATGAAGCGCTGGAGCTCATCGATACGATCCCGGGAGTGGGGCGGCAAAGCGCGGAACAAATTGTAGCGGAAATCGGGACGGATATGAGCCGGTTCCCTACCGCCGCGCACTTGGCCTCATGGGCCGGAATGGCTCCCGGGAATCATGAGAGTGCAGGGAAACGGTTGTCAGGTCGAACGAGGAAAGGGAACAAGAAGCTGAGGTCGTGCCTCGTGGAATGCGCCCGTGCCGCCGCCCGAACGAAGAACACGTACCTATCGGCCAAGTATCATCGGATCGCCAAACGAAGAGGAGCGAATCGAGCGAGTGTCGCGGTCGGGAGAACGATTTTAGAAATGATCTATTACATCTTAACTCGAAAGGAACCGTATAGAGAGTTGGGAGCCGACTACTGGGATCGGCAGCGAGAAGCGAGCATCGTGCGTCAAACGGTGAAACGATTAGAGGGGTTAGGGTACGAAGTGAAACTAGAAAAAACGAGTGCATAGCACTTATTAACCATATATATACTGAAATACCTTCCTTTGGAATACGATTCCGAAGGCTAGGTGGGCTCCGTTTTTTGTCTTAAATGGTGTTTTCAGGATAGATTCAGTAAAATATAGTATAATATAGTTAGATGGGAGGTGAAAAAATGTATTTTTGTATCAAACAACAGCTAAATGGTTTGACCAAAGAAGAATACTTGACTCTTCGAGAACTGTGCCATATTGCCAAGAACAT
>NZ_JAFWFM010000102.1:0-4310 GCF_017515625.1 Geobacillus sp. | reverse complement strand
GCTGGGAAACCCAATCGTGTCGAGACTTCGACTCCATTTCGAATGTTCACCTATTAGGTGAAGAACCCCGAGTGCAATATTTTGTTGATTGATCCAGTTTTCTTGGCAGCTTTGAACGCGTCTTTATCACGGATTCAGGTAGTGATTGACAACGCCCGTAGTGAACCGAAAAAATGTTCTCCACAAAGTCTTGACTGACTCCGCCCAATTTGGGCATTTTGGCGATTTTTTGCCGTAACGGTACAATAAGGGGAGAGGGAACCCTCTCCTCTTTTTTGTTGAACAGAGGGGAAACCGCCTCATCAAGAGGATGGGGGACGTTTGCATGGTTTAGGAGGAGGTGGAGCGCGGTGATGCCCATCATCGGTCAACAGGCGCTGCTGTCGATTATCATTCATTTAGTGTTCATGGCGGTGACGTGGTGGACGCTGCAAGCTGTCCGGCTTGAAGTGCTTCTGAAGCCGAACCGCGTCGTCCAAGGGCGGCTGCTGTACATTTTATTGACGATTGCGATCGGCTCAACGGTTGCGAACTTTTTCCTCGACTATTGGGCATGGTCGACCGATTTGCCGTATTTGTTTCGCGACTAGCAGCGCCCCGTCTGCGGCAGGGCAGGCTTCATGCCGCCGACACGCTCGTTTTGGCCGCAACAGGCTATGCGATCGGCCGCGCGCGGCCGACGCATCTTCCATATGGCGCCATTGATCTGCATGGGTGGCCGGGTCTTTTTCGGCCGAGTGGACGATCCGTCCACTCTATTTTTATGCATGAAAACGATTTCAAAAATCACCGGTTGTCGATTTTTTGGACGTATGTTCCCTGTCCTGGTGGCAACAATAACAAGTAAGGAGAGGAAGGGACCGAAGATGAGAAAAAACCGGATGAAATGGCTGCTGGCGCTCATGCTGGCCAGCCTGTTTTTCGCCGCCTGGCAATACCGGACAGAAGGCGCGCAGGGGGACGAATGGTCAAAACCGATGGAAACGATGGCGCGCACGCTGGCGCAACACGGTGCTTCGCTTGGCTGCTGGGTCATTTACACAAGAGAGTATGCCCGCGATATTCAAAATGATGCGGACTTTTTCAAAAAAATGGCGGAATTGAAACAAACATATCGTTCGTTTCATTGGTCGTTTGCCAAAAGCGGACATTGGCAAAAAGCGATCGGCAAAAACGAGCACGCCTTCTTCCAAGAACAAATCCAGCTCGTGATGACCGTCACAAACGGTACGCCGCAAACGTATATCCTCTATGAAGCAACGGGCCCCAAATGGAGCCGGATTGGGTGGAAAGAAGCAGCACGCCAGATTCAAATGAAGACGAACGGCCTATTTGTGAACGCCCCTACATTTTATGCTTGTATTGAAGGCGAGTTCAATGGTAATATGAAAGGTGGTTTGTTCGATCAGGCTTCTCGGCTGGTGCGCGACTTTCAAGCGAAACCGGTTGAGTGGTTGCGGGAAGAGTCATTCGTTTCCCTGTCTGCATATACTGGGCAGTGGAAGAACGTTCTCCCGGCCGCCAAGCAACAGCCGATCAACCTGCAACTCGCCTTGAGGGAAAGATTGGACGGCAAGATGCGCGTCGTTGTTGGAACCCCAATCATTACCATTGAATATTAATATAGAGAAATTGGACGCGGAGGGGAATACCTTGGAAAAGATCATCGTCCGTGGCGGAAACCGGTTGAGCGGCACCGTCAAAGTGGAAGGCGCAAAAAATGCCGTTTTGCCCGTCATTGCTGCCACCTTATTAGCGACAAAAGGAACTAGCACGATTCATGATGTGCCTGCTCTTTCCGATGTATATACAATCAGTGAGGTGCTCCGCTATTTAGGCGCCGATGTGCAAATCGCCGGCAATACGGTAACGGTCGATGCGACCGCTCCGCTGACGGTGGAAGCGCCGTTTGAATATGTGCGGAAAATGCGCGCTTCCGTGCTCGTCATGGGACCGCTGTTGGCCCGCAACGGCCGCGCCCGCGTCGCCTTGCCGGGTGGCTGTGCCATTGGTTCGCGCCCGATCGATCAACATTTAAAAGGATTTGAAGCAATGGGCGCCTTCGTGAAAGTCGGCAACGGCTTTATCGATGCAGAAGTGAACGGCCGTCTCCGCGGCTCCAAAGTATACTTGGACTTTCCAAGCGTTGGGGCAACGGAAAATATTATGATGGCCGCGGTGCTCGCGGAAGGTACAACTGTGATCGAAAACTGCGCCAAAGAGCCGGAAATTGTCGATTTGGCGAACTTTTTGAACGCGATGGGCGCCAAAGTGCGCGGCGCCGGGACCGGCACGATTCGAATCGAGGGAGTTGACGAGCTCGTCGGCACGTCCCACACCGTCATCCCGGATCGCATTGAAGCTGGCACCTTTATGGTGGCAGCCGCCATCACCGGCGGCAATGTCCTCGTGCAAGGAGCGGTTCCCGAGCATTTAAGTTCGCTCATTGCCAAAATGGAAGAAATGGGCGTGACGATTATCGAAGAAGAAAACGGGGTGCGCGTCATCGGTCCGGAAACGTTGAAAGCCGTCGACATTAAAACGATGCCATACCCAGGTTTTCCAACTGACATGCAATCGCAAATGATGGCGCTCCTGTTAAAAGCGGAAGGCACGAGCATGGTCACCGAGACTGTCTTTGAAAACCGCTTCATGCATGTGGAAGAATTCCGCCGGATGAACGCTGATATTAAAATTGAAGGGCGCTCTGTCATTATTAACGGTCCGTGCCAGCTGCAAGGCGCTGAAGTAGCGGCCACCGATTTGCGCGCTGCCGCCGCTTTGATTTTGGCTGGACTTGCGGCGGACGGCTACACGCGCGTGACCGAGCTTCGTCATCTTGACCGCGGCTATGTCCGCTTTCATGAAAAACTGGCCGCGCTTGGCGCTGACATTGAACGCGTTCGGGAAGAAACAGAACAACTCGACCCGATCCAAGCGATCGAATGGAACGGATAATGGCGAAAAAACGACCGTGAACTGCCTGTTTCGGCGGGGAATGGTCGTTTTTTTGCATTTTCTCACGCCCAGACCTAAAAACGGGAATTGACGCTTATCGAATGGTCGTTTTTTGCATTCTCTCCCCCCGCTTGGCCGGCCAATGCCGGCTCTCCGCTTTCCGCTGCACGGAAGAGGGCGCGCATCCGCTCGTTCAAGGACAGGAGGAGACGCGAAAGAAAACAGTCATATATACTTGTCCGAGCCCATAACTATAAGTAACGAACGGAAGCCATGCAGGCATTGATTGATCATGTCCGCTTGGGCTTAGAAAATGCATATTGGGGGCTCGGCTATGGTGAAACGACTGAAACCGGTCATCGTACTTGCACTATGCCTGTTTGTGGCCATCCTCGTCATTCCTGCAGCGCTTGTCCTGCCGTTTTACGATGGGAAGGTGGCGAAATTGACGGAACAGTTGCAGAAGCACGAACAACTCCAGCGTTCGCAGGCAGCCGAAGGGCCGTCCATTGACGTGGCGGTTTACCGAAGCAAAGAACAGCGCGTGGAAAAAATCCCCCTTGAACAGTACGTCATCGGAGTGGTGGCGGCGGAAATGCCGGCCGAATTTGAGCTCGAGGCGTTAAAGGCGCAGGCCTTAACGGCACGAACGTATATCGTCAAACAGATGCTCGCCAACCAGCCGTTCCGCCTGCCGCAAGGAGCGAATGTGACCGACACAGTGGCGCACCAAGTGTATTACAGCGATGACGAACTGCGGAAGTTATGGGGAAGCGATTACGACTGGAAGATCAAAAAAGTGACCAAAGCGGTTCTGGATACGCGCGGGCAAATTTTAACGTACAACAACGAACCGATTGAAGCGCTCTTCTTTTCCACAAGCAACGGGTATACAGAAAATTCTGAAGCGTACTGGAAAAACGATATCCCGTATTTAAAAAGCGTCGTCAGCCTATGGGACAAACAATCCCCGAAGTTTTATCAGCGAAAAACGATGTCTGTCGTCGAATTTGAGCGGAGGCTCGGAATCGTGCTGCCAAAAGACGGATCCGTCGGTGTCATTTTATCGCGCACGCCCGGCCGTCGAGTCGGCGAGGTGAAAATCGGCGGAAAGACGTTCACGGGCCGCGAAGTGCGTGAACGGCTCGGCTTGCCGTCGAGTGATTTCACCTGGGTGCGTAGCGGGAATGACATCATCATTACGACGAAAGGTTACGGCCATGGCGTCGGCATGAGTCAATACGGCGCCAACTTTATGGCCAAAGAAGGGAAAACGTACGCCGACATCGTGAAGCATTATTACCGAGGCGTCCGCATCTCTTCAGCGACCGCCTTTTTAAACAAGTTGACCG